>JBAZDD010000070.1:0-9170 GCA_041654635.1 Candidatus Muiribacteriota bacterium | reverse complement strand
GTAAGATAAGAGCCGTAATCAGTGATGAGTAATCAGTAATCCGGGAAATCAAAAACTTAAGAGCTGCGGATAAAGCGCGAATAAAGCGCGTGAGAAACGGGAATGAAACGCGAATGAAACACGGATGAAAAAAATTTTATATATTTTTTATTTTTTTTTAATTTTTGAATTAATTTTATTTGGAATTGCAGAATTATATTCTGTTGACAGAACCAGTGATAATGTAATTGATAATAGAAAAAACATTATATGTATCGGTGATTCTTATACCTTCGGTGTGCTTGTTGAAAAAAACGAAACATATCCTTTTTATCTTGAAAATCTATTAAATAATAATGAAAACACCGGGTATTCTGTTATAAATAAAGGTAAACCTGGTTCGAATTCAAGATATGTAGTTGATAATCTTGAAAATTTTATAGAGTTATATAAACCTGAAACTGTAATAGTGCTTACAGGAATGAATAATAACGTGAATTTTTCAGGATTGACAGGCAGTTCTTTTTTTTCAAAAATTTATCTTTTTTTTAATAATTTAAGAGTTGTCAGATTCATTAAAAATCTATCTGATATTGTATTTAAAGATAAATCTGAACAAAAAAATTTTAATAATATGGCTGAAAAAAATTTTAATATTGCTGACTTTGTTGATAAAGATATAATAAAAATGACAGATTATTACAAAAAAAACAAAAATTTGTTGAAAAAACTTGATGATTTTTCTTCTATACATGAAAATTTGAACGAAGAATTTGAAAAAATTAATCAGGCTGAAATTTATGCAGAAAAAGGTGATGTTGAAAATGTTTTAAAAATTTATAATTCATTATTTGAAAAACACAGTGATAACTGGGAATATTATTTTGCTGCTGCTTCAACTTTAGATATGTTTTTCAGAGAACAATACTCTGATAAAATTAAAAATTATATTATATCCGGGTTAAAAGTATTTGACGGGAGTCTGTTTGACCCTGAAAATAAAGATTTTTCATTATCACGTATTGATAGTATGCTGTTTTTTTTAACCGTGCTTAAAGAAGCTTACTTTTATGATGTTGCTTACGATTATATTTCAAAAATTTATGATAAATTAGAGAATAATAATAAAATTTACTTTTTTAAAGAATATTATGTATTGAATTTTTTAAATAAACCAGCCAGCTCAAAAATAAAGGAAGAGAGATTTGAATCTTTTGTTAATATTTTATTTCTTCTTCAAAATAATTTTATTGAAATGGACAGACATATTGATAAGCAAATATTGCATTTTATAAATTCTGAGAAGTTCGAATATATGGAAATTGATAAGGTCAGACTTATATTATCAGCTTTACCATATAACTATAGAAGTCAATTTTTAAACAATTTTTTTAAAGGTTTTGATTCTGAGTATAATTTTAATCTCATATTTTCAGAACAAGTAGAACATTATATAAAGTTTATAGTGTTTTCTTATAAAGTTATTGAAAAATCCATAAAGGAAAAAGATTTTAAACAGGCAGAATTTTTTATTAAAGCTGTTAAAGATGTTTTGTCAAATTATAAAATAAAACATAATTTTACTTTAAATAAAAATGAAATTAATTTGTATTATCAGATAATAAAAAATAATTCAGCAAACATTTCGCCTCTGATAAAAGATTTTTTTGTTGATGAACTTGAAAATGTTTTTAATATGAATTTGTTTGAATCAAATCAATATATTGATACAGTGAGAGATATTTTTAAAAATACAGATAGAAAAAATCAGGAAAAATTATACCCTCTTCTTATCAGTTATTGTTATGTGCAGAAAGATTACAGTCAGATGCTTGATTATCAGCTTGAATTTTATGAAATTATAAGTGATAAAACAAAGAAAGAAGATTTGAAACAGGATATATTGACCTCTGCGGCACTTTCTAATAGAACCGAAGTGGTTGAGAAATATTTTTCAGAGAATAAAAAAATTTTTGATTTATATTTTAATTCGCCAGATAAAACGGAAAATATTAAATTGTGGTTAAAAAAAGATATTGAAGAAATTATAAAAATCTGTAAAAATAATGATATTAATCTTATTTTGATGAATTATTTTGAGCATGATGAACAAATAATAAAAGAAACTGCTTTTGAACATAACATTATGTTTGTTGATAATTATAAAAAAGCTCAGTTTTTAAAACAGCACGATATGGAAAAATATAAAAAAATGTTCCTTCCGGATAGACATTTGTCGCCAGAAGGAAATAAAATGAAAGCAGAAAATATATATGAAGAAATGTCCAGATTGTTTTTTTTACGAAAATGAGGAGCAGGCTCTTTTTTGTGAAAAATGCGGTCAAAAGCTTATAGATGCTGATTTGACTTCTCAGAAAGAGGTTAAAGAACACAATCTTAATTTAATCAGTACAAGTTACGGTGAATTTGTAACTGCTGATCTTCCTTTGAGATTTTTAGCTTCAATTATTGATTTTATTCTGATATCAATAATTCATACTTTTTTGTCATCAAGAACTTCTGCAAATCAGGCAATCTTATTTTATGTAATGCTAATACTTTATTTATTCATATTTGAAGGATTTGGTTTTGGGGGAACAATTGGTAAAAAATTTGCCCGAATTGAAGTTAGAAAAGATAATGGAGCAAAAATAACAGTTACAACTGCTTTTTTAAGGTCAATTTCTACAATGCTGATATTTTTTACCTTTTTTGGTGGATTTTTTTTTATAGGATTTTCGAAGAAAAATCAGGGAATTCATGATATAATAACAGGAACAATTGTGGTTCGTAAAAACCGCTGACATGGAGGGATAAGGTGAGAGAAGAAGATGTAATAATTTGCAGATGTGAAGATGGAACACTTGCTGATGTTAAAGATGCAATCCACAGACTTGGCTTGCGTTCGGTTGAAGAAATTAAACGAGTAAAAAGATTTGGAATGGGGCATTGCCAAGGTAAAACCTGTGGAAAACTCATTGCTCAGATTATTTCTCAGGAGCTTGGAATACCTTATGAAGATGTAAAACCGGCAACTCCAAGACAACCTGCTAAAACAGTTAAACTAAGCAAATACTCAGAAGCCGGAGGTCAAAAAAATGCCTAATAGAGCCTCATGCGTAATAATTGGTGGTGGAATTAATGGCTGTGCACTGGCTTATGAATTATCAAAAGCTGGAATGAAAGATATTGTAGTAGTTGAAAAAAACTTTCTGGCAAGTGGAGCAACCGGAAGATGTGGTGGCGGAATAAGACAGCAGTGGTCAACACCGATGAATATAAAATTTGCAATAGAATCGGTTCATATATTTGAAAAACTTGATGAAATCCTCGATTATGAAACTGAGTATTTTCAGGGTGGATATTTAATCCTTGCCTATACAGACGATGAAGTAAAACAGTTTGAAAAAAATGTAAATTTACAGAAAAGTCTTGGACTTGACGTCAGAATGCTTTCTCCGCAGGAAGCGTTGAAAACAGTTCCTCATCTTAACGTTGAAGGTGTAAAAGCAGCTACTTATTGTCCAAAAGACGGTCATGCAAATCCTTTTTATGTAACTCAGGCTTATGCAAAAAAAGCAAAAGAAAACGGTGTTAGATTCATGCTTGATACCGAGGTTGTATCAATTGATTCGTATAATGATAAAATTACCGCAGTTAATACAACTAATGGTAAAATTCTTACTGATACAGTGATAAATACTTCTGGTGGATATGCTCACCTGGTTGCAAAAATGCTGGGAATTGAAATTCCTGTAAAACCATACAGACATGAAATTCTTGTTACAGAGCCAGTTAATCACCTTTTTGACCCTCTTATAATATCTTTTTATCATCATGTTTATTTCAGACAGGAATTAAATGGCGGAATAATTATGGGTCAGGGTGATCCTGATGAACCTTCAAGTTTCAACGTTGAGGGAAGTTTTAAATTCATTACTGAGGTTACAAATAAAGTAAGTAAATTAATGCCTAAGTTGAAAAATGTTTCTGTGGTAAGACAATGGGCAGGGTTATATGCTGTAACTCCCGATGCTCAGCCGATTTTAGGACCGCTCCCTCCATTTGATAAATTTATTCAGGCTGTAGGTTTTTCAGGACATGGATTTATGCTGGCTCCACGAGTAGCTCAGCATCTTACAGATTATATTATAAATGGAAATATGTCTGATGAAATAAAAAATTGTTCAATACACAGATTTGACAACATGGAGTTAGATGTGGATGTCAACGTAGTCTGATTTGACAATATTTTATTTTTACTGTATATTTTGCTTGACCTTAAAATAAATCAAAACAGGGAATCTTATTTAAGATAACCGTGTTTATATAATCAGGAGGAAATCATTTATGACTCAAAGGAAAAAAGTTACCATTGACGGAAACAGTGCAGCAGCTTACGTTGCTCATGCAACAAACGAAGTTATTGCAATTTACCCGATTACACCTTCATCAGGTATGGGTGAAATTTCCGATGAAAAAAGTGCAGCAGGTGAGAAAAATATCTGGGGCACAATTCCAAAAGTATCTGAATTGCAGTCAGAAGGCGGAGCTTCTGGTGCTGTACATGGTGCATTAAGTGCTGGAGCACTTACCACAACATTCACAGCTTCACAGGGTCTTTTGCTTATGATTCCAAATATGTATAAAATTGCAGGTGAACTTACTCCTTCAGTATTTCATGTAAGTGCAAGAGCAGTTGCAACTCATGCTCTTTCAATTTTCGGTGACCATTCTGATGTTATGACATGTAGAGGAACAGGCTGGGGTATGCTTACATCAGCTAATCCACAGGAAGTTATGGACTTTGCATTAATTTCACAGGCAGCATCACTTGAATCAAGAATACCATTTGTTCATTTTTTTGATGGTTTCAGAACTTCTCATGAAATACAGAAAGTTGACCAGCTTTCTTTCGATGATATGAAAGCTCTTATAAACGATGATTATGTTATTGCTCATAGAAACAGAGCTTTAAATCCTGAAAGACCTTCTATAAAAGGTACTTCACAGAATCCTGATGTTTTCTTCCAGCACAGAGAAGCTGTTAACGGTTTCTATGATGAATGTCCTTCCATAGTTAAAAACGTTATGGATAGATTTGCTAAAATCACAGGTAGAAATTATGATTTAGTAGAATATGTAGGAGCTCAGGATGCTGAAAGAGTTATTGTTGTTATGGCATCAGGTGCTGATGTTGTTCATGAAACAGTTGAAGATTTAGTTAAAAACAATGAAAAAGTTGGTGTGTTAAAAATCAGATTATACAGACCATTCCCAACTGAATCATTTTTAAATTATCTTCCAAAAACTGCTAAAAAAATTGCTGTTCTTGACAGAACAAAAGAACCAGGAGCAACAGGCGAACCACTTTATACTGATATAGTTGCAGCTGTTGGTGAAGGTTTCAGAGATGGAAAAATTACCGGAAATTATCCTCTTGTTATTGGTGGAAGATATGGTCTTGGCTCAAAAGATTTCACTCCAGCAATGGTTAAAGGAGTTTTCGATAATTTAAACGCTTCAACTCCAATGAAAAACTTTACAGTTGGAATAAATGACGATGTAACTCACAGAAGTCTTAAATATGATACACATTACAAAACTGATAGAACTGGTGTTGTAAGTGCTATGTTCTATGGTCTTGGTTCTGACGGAACAGTAGGTGCTAATAAAAACTCAGCTAAAATTATTGGTGAACAGACTGATAAATTTATCAATGCATATTTTGTTTATGATTCTAAAAAAGCTGGTTCAATGACAGTTTCTCACCTGAGATTTTCTGATAAACCTCTCAGAAGTTCATATCTTATTCAGGAAAATGAAGCAGACTTAGTTGCATGCCACAATTTCTCTTTCCTTGAAAAATATGAAATGACAAAATATCTGAAAAAAAATGGCGTATTTTTAATTAATACACCTGTGTCTAAAGATGAAGTATGGGATAGAATTCCTTACGAAGTTCAGAAAGAACTTATTGAAAAACAGGCGAAAGTATATGTTTTAAACGCTATCGAAATTGCAGATAATATTGGTCTTGGCGGAAGAATTAATACAATTATGCAGACAGCTTTCTTTAAAATTGCAAATGTAATTCCTTTTGAAGATGCTGTAAATCATATTAAAAAAGCTATCAGAAAAAGTTACAGTAAAGCCGGTGAAAAAGTTGTAAAAATGAATGAAGCAGCTGTTGATGAAGCTGTTGCTCATCTTTATGAAATTACAGTGCCAGCTGAAGTAACAGGTCAGATTCATAGAGAAGGTTGCAGAATCCCTTCAAATATTCCAGAATTCTGGAAAAATACAACATGTGAACTTATCGCTCAGAAAGGTGAAGAACTTCCAGTTTCAGCTTTCCCTGTTGATGGTACATATCCTCTTGGAACAACTAAACTTGAAAAAAGAAATATTGCATTAAACATTCCAGTATGGGATAAAGATGTTTGTATTCAGTGTGGAATATGTTCTTTTGTATGCCCTCATGCTTCAATAAGAATGAAAGTTTATGATGGGTCAAATCTTGATAATGCACCAGAAACCTTTAAATCCACTGATTCGAAAATTGCTGGATATAAAGATATGAAATTCTCCATTCAGGTTGCTCCTGAAGATTGTACAGGCTGTGGCGCATGTGTTTACAACTGCCCAGCTAAAGATAAAAATAATCCTGGAAGAAAAGCAATCAACATGGAAACTCAGCTTCCATTAAGAGAACAGGAAGCGGCTAATTTTGAATTTTTCCTAAATATTCCAGAACTACCATTTGATGGTCTTGATAAATCAAATCTTAGAAATATTCAGCTTGCTCCACATATGTTTGAATTCTCAGGAGCTTGTGCTGGTTGTGGTGAAACACCTTATTTAAAACTTCTTTCTCAGTTGTTTGGTGATAGAGCACTTATTGCAAATGCAACAGGTTGTTCTTCAATTTATGGTGGAAACCTTCCAACAACTCCTTATACAACAAGACCAGATGGCAGAGGACCAGCTTGGAGTAACTCACTGTTTGAAGATAATGCTGAATTCGGTTTTGGTATGAGACTTACTACAAGTAAATTCAATCAGATGGCTCTTGAACTGCTTTCAAAACTTGAAAAAGAAATTGGAAGCGACCTTGTAAATGAAATTAAAAATGCAGCTCAGACAACACAGCCAGAAATCGAAAAACAGAGAGCAAGAATTGAAAAACTTAAAAACAAACTTCAGTCAATAAATACACCAGAAGCTAAAAATCTTCATTCACTTGCTGATTATTTAATTAAAAAATCAGTATGGATTGTAGGTGGTGATGGATGGGCTTATGATATTGGTTATGGTGGATTAGACCATGTTCTTGCAAATGATGAAAATATCAATGTGCTTGTTATGGATACAGAAGTTTATTCAAACACAGGTGGTCAGTCATCAAAAGCTACTCCAATCGGAGCATCAGCTAAATTTGCAGCTGCTGGAAAAGCTCTTGAAAAGAAAGACCTTGGAATGATTGCAATGACTTATGGTCATATTTATGTTGCAAAAGTTTCATTATCAAATCCTGCGCAGTGTATTAAAGCTTTCATTGAAGCTGAACAGCATAATGGACCTTCTTTAATTATTGCTTATGCTCACTGTATTGCTCATGGTATTAACATGACAGAAGGTATTCTTGAACAGAAAAACGCTGTAGCATGTGGACACTGGCCATTGTTCAGATACAATCCAGCTCTGGCAATTGAAGGCAAAAATCCTTTACAGCTTGATTCAAAAGAACCAACAATATCTCTTGATGAGTATATTTCAAGAGAAAACAGATATAATGTTGTTAAAAAACAGTATCCTGAAAGAGCTGAACAGCTTATCAGAAAAGCTAAAAGAAAAATGCTTTCAAGATTCAGTCTTTATAAACAGCTTGCAGAAAAAATGGATTGTTCAGTTAATGGTGAAACATCTGAAAACACAAAAGAAGCTGAATAATAGTTTTTGAATAGTAAAATTTAAAAAGGGGCGCATTTTTGTGCCCCTTTTTTTGAAAAAGGAGTAACTGATGGAAATTAAAATGTTACTGGTTGATGATGAAGAAGAAATTCTTAATCTTTTAAGAAAATACCTTGAAAAAGCCGGTTTTACCAACATATACACGATAAATGATCCTGAAAAAGCACTTGAAATGATGCAGAAAGATTTATATAAAATTGTTCTTCTTGATATTAAAATGCCTAAAATGGATGGTATAGAGCTTTTGCAGAAAATTAAAGATGTAAATCCTCTATGTAATATTATTATGGTTACAGCATACAGTGATTTAAATAATGTTGTAGAATGTATTGCAAAAGGTGCTGTAGATTTTATATCAAAACCTTTTAAAATGAAAGAAATTGTTGAAGTGGTAAGTCAGGCACATGAGAGAATCAACAGATGGAAAGACGTGATTATAAATAATGAATGATGAAAATCAATTCTATTTAATTTATGATAATAAATTAAATATTGAATCTATTGAAAATTTCAACATAATTAATTCTGAATGTCTTGGTGAGTTAAAAAACACACCTGATAACTCTATTATTTTTATTGATTATAAAATTTTTGAAAAATCAAAAAATGAAATTTTATTTAATCTTAAAGAAAAAACAATTAATTTTGTAATAATATCAGAAAACAGCAATCAGGTGTTAAATCCAGAACTGTTCAACATTGATTACCTTTGTATGATTTTTAAAGGAAAATATGAGATAAATGATTTAATTTCACTTGCTGTCAATTATTTTAAACAGAACCCGGCATGCTTTGCAGTAAAAGAATCTCTTGTCAAAATTGAAGATTACGAAGATAATGTTATTTTTATTAAAACTTCAAAATGTGTTAAAAGTGTAAAGAATATTACAGTATCTGATTTCTCAGAAAAACTTTCAAAATCAATTAAAAATCTCAAAATCAGAGGAGTTTTAAAATTTTTTATTTTTGAGCATAATGGATGTATTTTTTCCGGGAAAGTTGAAGAGTTTGATTTTGATAAAAACAGTATAAATTCACATATTACTGAAATAGTCAGAATTCTGGATATTTATGAAAATAAAAAAGTTATTAAAATTCTTGATGAAAAATCTTCACTGCTTTCAGATGTTGTTTATGAAGTGATAAATATAACTTTTGCCTATCTTCTGCGAGAAGATTATTTAAATGCTGTTTTAGGAGTGTTGTCAAAACTTTTT
>JBAZDD010000069.1:0-9259 GCA_041654635.1 Candidatus Muiribacteriota bacterium | reverse complement strand
ATTGCTTCTAAACTGCTTCAAAAAGGTCGAGTTGAATTTTTTAATATTTTATTTGAATCAGACAATGAAAATGTTACGAGTACATCTGTTAATACTCTCAAACTTTTAGGGGAATATATAATTAAAAATCAGCATAAAGAATTTTATATTGTCGGACACACTGACAATACTTATGATTTCGATAAAAGTATTGTTATTTCAAAAAAAAGAGCCCAGGCAGTTTTGAATTATTTAAAATCGAATTTTGAATTATCTGATATTAAATTATCAGCTCATGGCTTAGGTCAATTATGCCCGATTTTTTCAAATCATACAAAGCAGGGTAGGAAATTTAACGAGAGAGTCGAGCTTGTTGTTAAATAATACGGGGGTTTTATGAAAAAAATCATTATTATATTACTTATTTATTCGTTTATTTTAACATATTCAGAAAGTAATTTAAAACTGACTCTTGAAATAATAAAAGGCAGTGAAAATATTTATAGTGAATTTGTTAATTTTGATAATTACACAATACCACTTGGACCTGTCGTTAATAATAATTTCAGTGAAATAAAACATATAGAGGGTAGTGTTACAAGAAATATGTACATAAAAAAAGAATATGAACCTCAAGATATTTTTGATGAATATATTCAGTGGTTTGAAGATAATGATTATCAAATATTATGGAAAGCAATAGGTGAAGAAGGTGGAAGCAGGTTTAACATACATGCTTATGATATAAATCCTGTTGACTATGACCGAAATTATGGACGTTCTGCACCTTTTATTTCAGGTTCATCTTCTGAGCAGTATTATATTGCTGCTTTTAAAAAATCTAATGATAAAGAAATTCATGTTACAGTTAATATAAATCGTGGCTGGTGGAATTATCCTGTTTACAGAATTGACATTATTGAATCAGACGGCAGGCTCCCGGAAGTAGTTGAAGCTATGGTTGAACAGACTGTGCTACCAGTTGGGATAATAAAAAATTCACGTTTTGAATATCAGGAAACTGTAAATCTTGACAGATATAAAATTCCTCTTGCGCCAGTTACTGAAAAAGAATTTAGAGTAGTCAAAGAAATTGAAGGCAGCATTGTCAGAACAATTTATACAGTTGATAATCAGTCAGCTTTCGGAATATATCAGACCTTTTTAAATCATCTTGAAAAATCAGAATTTGAATTTTTATGGAAAATGGAAAGGGAAGAAGGCGGAAGCAATTTTAAAAAACTCATCTATTCACTTAACCCGGTTGACCAGGATAGAAATTACAGCCGTTCAATACCATTTGGGTCAGGTTCAGATACAAATCAATATTATATCGCTGCAAAAAAAACTGGTTCTGAAAAAAATATCTATGTTACAATAAATATTAATCATGGATATCATAATACAGCATATTACAGAATTGATATAATTGAAACGGATGGCAAACTACCGGAAGTAATTACAGCTGATGAAATTGCTCAGTCAATAACTGAAAAGGGAAGAGTTGAAATTTATGGAATATTATTTGATACAGCAAGTGCAAATTTACGCGATGAATCAAAAAAAGCAATTGAAATAATTGCAAATTATATTTTGTCTAATAGTCAGAAGGAATATTTTATAGTGGGTCATACAGATAGCGCTGGCAGTTTTGATATGAACTTAAATTTGTCGCGTGAAAGAGCGCTTTCTGTTTTGAATTATCTAAAAGAAAATTATAGTGTTAACGATATTAAGCTTACTGCTTACGGCGCTGGGCCTCTTTATCCAGTGCTTTCTAACGAAACAGAAAGTGGAAGAATGTATAATAGAAGAGTTGAACTTGTTGTAAAATAGAAAATATGGGGTCTTATGAAAGAAAATTATTTAAAGTTGTTAGATGAATATAACGCTGTGTTTAATGGCACTCAGGATGCACTGTTTCTAATAGAAGTAGAAAATGAGAAAAATTTCAGATTTGTAAAAATCAATAAAAGTTATGAAAAACAGACAGGAATATTGCCGGTAAATATTGCCGGGAAAACTCCTGAAGAATTTGTTGGAAAAGAAATTGGCAAAATCATAAGTGAAAACTATATGAGATGTATTGAAAAACGGAGTCCAATATCTTACGAAGAAACACTTCAATCTCTTACAGGTGAAAAAGTCTGGCATACAACACTTACTCCGTTAATAGAAAATAATATTATCAAATACATAGTCGGTTCATCAGTTGATATTACAGAACGAAAAAAAGCTGAGGAAGAAATTTTAAAACAGAAAGAAATTGCTGAAAAGGCAAGTCATGCTAAAAGTATGTTCCTTGCTAATATGAGCCATGAAATAAGAACCCCGTTAAATGGAATAACTGGATTTATTCAGCTTTTGAAAAATACCGATTTAAATGAAGTTCAGCAAAGATATATAGAAAACATTATCGTTTCTTCTCACAATCTTCTTGGGGTGGTAAATGATATTCTTGATGTTTCAAAAATCGAATCAGGAAAAATGGAATTAAATATTGTAAGTTTTGATATTTATCAGGAAATTGAACAGGTTCTTGTAGGACAAATTATAAAGGCAAGAGAAAAAAATCTCAATCTTTCTTTTTTTATAAGTCCAGAAGTTCCTCAGATGGTTAAAGGTGATTCTGTTAAAGTGAAACAGATTTTTACCAATTTAATATCTAATTCAATAAAATTTACTGAAAAAGGTGATATTCACATTCAAATTAAATTAATCTCCAGAAATAAAAATAAACTTACTCTTGAATGTTTTGTTAGAGATACTGGTAAAGGAGTTTCAAAAGAAAATCTTAATAAAATATTTCAGCCTTTTGAGCAGGAAGATGGTTCTATCAGTCGAAAATTTGGTGGAACCGGGCTTGGACTTACATTAGTAAAAAATTACATTGAGATGATGGGTGGTGAAGTTAGTATCAACAGTGAGATTGGGAAAGGTACTCAGATAAATTTTACATTGAATCTCGATGTGTGCTGTGAAAACGCTAACAGTAAAATAATGGATTTTGATGTACTGAAAAATAAAAATATTCTTGTAATAGATGATTTTGTAAAAAACCGGCTTATTATTAAAGCTTATCTTGAAAAATACGGAGCTGCGATTTTTGAAGTTGATAATTCATCACGTGCTTTTGAAATAATTTACAATCCCGAAAATCCCAAATTTGATATGTTTATAATTGATAATGATATGGAAAATGTTTCTGGTCTTGAGCTTACTAAAATTTTAAAAAAGAATGCTCATACAAGTGCTGTTCCAGTTATTTTACTCTGTTCGCCTGACAGTGCAGCAACTAAAAGCCTGTATGTTGATGAAATACTCATGAAACCAGTCAACAGATTTAATCTTCTCGAAATTGTAACTGATATTTTTGAGCATAGAAAAATAATTAAAAAAAATTCAGATAATTCAATTGTGACTGAAAAAAATAAAACATCAATTAATACTGATATTAAAATACTTGTAGTTGATGATAACATTGTAAATCTCGAGTTTTTTGAAATAATGCTTCAGAATTATGGTTTGAAGTGTGAATCAGCCAATAGTGGATTTGAAGCTTTGGAAAAAATTGAAAAAAATCAATACGATATTATCTTTATGGATATTCAGATGCCTGAAATGGACGGTGTTGAAACTTCAAAAAGAATCAGACAGAAAGATAACGGTAAAAATTCAAAAATTGTTGCTCTCACTGCTTATACACTTGAAGAGGAAGTTAAAAAATTCTTTGAAGCTGGAATGGATGAATATATATCAAAACCTGTAACAATTGATAATGTTCAAAATGTGCTTAAAAAATTTTTCGCAGTCGATACTGTTATTTCTGAAGAAATAATCAGCGAAAATGAGAGCTTAAATGTAAAATATGATGAAATTTTAAAAAATTTTATGAAAAAATCAGGATTTTCTGTTAGTGATTCTGAAAGAATTTTGAAAAAAGGATTGAAATCACTTCCGATTATTGTTGAAGAAATTGAAAAGGCTGTTGATTTTAATGATATTGAAAAAATTCATCATCTAATGCATAAATTAAAAGGCACGCTGGCTACGCTTGCGATAGATGATTATTCAATTATTTGTGGAAAAGCTGACAGTATTGTCCATAAGGGAATTTTAAATCAGGAATTCAAAAACTATTTTAATCAGATTAAAAATTATGTCTATAAATTGACCTCCGAATGAAAATATGGTAAAATTATTGCTTTAAAAGCGGAGGTTTTCACAAATGTTAATTAAAAAAGAACATGACATAAAGTGTCCTAACTGTAATACATCAATGAGAAAAGAGTTGTGGAATATTATTGATGCCAGATTAACTAAAGAAGCTGTTGATGAAATTCTTGAAGGAACATTCAATGTTGCAGTTTGCAATCGATGTAAAACAGATTTTTACTGTGAGGTGCCTTTTATTTATCAGGATATGGAAAAAAATCTTTTTGCAACTGTTCTTCCGTTATGTATGAAAGAACAGGAGGCTGAACTTAAAAAAACAATGGAATCAGTTAGCCGTGAAAAAAATATTGATAATGAACTTAAAAAAATGATATTTTTTGGAATAATAAGTTTTCAGGAATTTTTAAAAAAACTGGAACAATAACGGGGGTTTAATATGAAAATTAGAGAAGTCATTCATTCTGACGGTAAAAGACAGGAATTTGATGTAAAATATACAAAAAAAGTGCTCTGGGAAGTTATAAAACAGATAAGAGGTTTTAACAGAGAAAAATTTGAAGCAGATGTTATGCCATTTATTATAAAAAAATATGAAAGTTTTCCATTTGAAGAAATTACTACAAGACAGATTAATGAACTTATTATAGATGCACTTGAAGAAGGAAAGCATGATGCAACTTTGGAAGCTTATCTTGTTTTCACAGCTCAGAAAGCGCTTATTAACAGCAGAAGACTTTCTGCATGGACAAATATCGGGGTTCCATATCCTGTAATATTTGATACTGCGGTTTTATGTGGGCTTAACAACTGTCTGACATTAAATCAGCTTGCTGAAATAGGTAAAGATAAACAGAAAATTCAAAACCTTATGCAGACTTTTGAAAAACAGTACAAAATGCAGATATCCATGGCAGCTCACAAAGTGGCTGAAAAAGTTAAAGAAGGTGCTCGTGTAATTATTGTTGCAGGTCCATCTTCTTCAAACAAAACCTCAACAACACTGTGGATTAGAAAACTGCTGAAAGATGAGCATAATATTGATTTAAATATTTATCCATTGCATGTTGATGATTATTTTAAAAATAAAACAGAATTCCCGATTGACCAGTTTGGTGACCCTGATTATGAATCACCTAATGCTTTGAAAATAAGTCTTATCGATGAGCATGTTGCAGCACTGATAAATGGCAAAGAAATTGAAAAACCACTTTATGATTTTTCAACATCCACTCAGAATGGCACAGAAAAAGTTTCCATACCGGATGATTCAATTGTGCTGATAGACTGTCTTCATGGATTAACTCCCGATATTACAAAAAGCACGCCCGAAGAAAAGAAAATCAAAGTTTATATTGAATGTATGCCAATACTTCTTTATGATGACAAATTTGATTCTCCTTATGCTTTCAGAAATCTTTTTACAAGATGGACTGACTGGAGAATTATGAGAAGAAGTGTAAGAGATGACCAGTCAAGAGGAACAAATCCATATCAGACATTTGGTCACTGGCATTATGTAAGAAAATGGGAACTCCGCTCACTTATTCCTTATCTTATTGATGTTGATATTACAATAAACTCATATAATCCTGTTGAAATTTTCTATTTCAGAGCATATTTATGGAATTATCTTGATGAAATTATAACAGGGCTTGAAAAAGAAGGAAGAAATGATGGTGTGCTCAGAGCAAAAAGAGTAAAGAAAATGCTTGAGAAAATCCCTGATTTTAATGATATGTCAATAATACCTGAAGACTCACCAATGCTTGAATTTATTGCACCAGACAAACAGAAAATCCTTTAGGTTTTTAATATAAATGAATTTTATAAAAGAAAAGCTGAATCTGATTATTAATGCATATAAAAAAAATATGCTCAGTCATGCTTATCTTATATCAGGTGATTTGTACGGCGGGCAGAAACTTCTTGCTGATGAAATTGCAAAATTCCTCATGTGTGAAAGCGAAAACAAAACAGAAGAAGGAATATGCAACACCTGTAAAATGTGTAATCTTTTCAATGCTCAAACCCACCCTGATATTCATTACGTAAGACCTGATGATGATAAAACAGTAATTTCTATTGAAAAAGTAAGACAGATAATAGAATCAGCCAATAAAAAACCATATTACGGGAAAAAATCTATTTATATAATAGAAGAAATTGCCGGAATGAATGTGGCTGGGCATAATTCCATGCTTAAAATACTTGAAGAACCCCCAGAGCATGTATTATTTCTTCTTACCACTTCAAAAAAACATATTATTCTTGATACAATTTTATCCAGAGTAATTACAGTTGAGCTTTCCTGTTATGCAGAAGACCCAGAGGCTTTTTTTTCAGAAAATGGGGATGAAATTATTGAAAAGCAGGAATTTTTAAGAAAAACGCTTTATCTTCCTGAAATAATAAATTATGGTCTAATAGCCGCGCAAAAAGATGAACTGAAGGATTTTTATGTAAAAAAAGCTGAATCAATCGAGGGAACATTTAATCTGTATAACCTTCTCAACACAAAAAAAATGACAAGAGAAGAATTGATTTATATAAGAACTCTTTTTGTCACTTTTTATCTGGATTTAATTTTTTCAATTGATGATATTACATTAAAAATTTCTGCAATATCTGACTTTGAGTATGTATATAATGATTTATCAGTTGACAAAGCATCAAGAAATGAAATTTTTGTTTTTTTTCTCAAATATTTGAGAATGATGTTGCGAAATAAACAACATTCAAATATAATTGAAAAAGTTTTTTATATAATAGAAAAAATACTTGGCTATGAAAACTATTATTCAAGTATAAATTTTTTTGATATATTCAAACTTACTTTATGTGAATTGGAGGATTAATCCAGCATGAATAATACTTGCGGTGGCAATTGCTCTACTGGATATATAGCGCTTAAAATCAGAAATGCTCCACAGGTTTATATAATTGAAAATAATTATGGTGTAAATCCAGGAGAATATTTGGTTGCAAATACTGAAAGAGGGAAGGAACTGGCGTATGTATATCCATCCTGTTCAAAAGAACTTACTCCAATTGGCGGGGAAAATTTTATAAAAGAAATTACCGGGAAAGCAACTGAAGCAGAAGTAAATACAATTGAAGAATATAAAGACAAAGAAATTAAAGCTCTTGAAGATTTCAGACAGAAAGTTGAAAAACATGAACTTCCAATGAAAGTTATTGAAGTTTATTATCTTCTCGATAAATCAAAAATAATGTTTTATTATTATGCTGAAAATAAGGTAGATTTCAGAAAACTTGTCAGAGAGCTTGCAGGTGTTTATAAAACAAGAATTGAAATGCGTCAAGTTGGAATAAGAGATGAGGCAAAAATGCGTGGTGGTCTTGGTCCATGTGGACTGGTCACATGCTGTAAAAAATTTCTTTATGATTTTGAATCCATATCTATGAAAATGGCAAAAGATCAGGAAATAATGCTTAATCCGTCTAAAATTTCAGGAATATGTGGCAGACTTATGTGTTGTCTTAAATATGAACAGAATTTTTATACTAAGGCAAAAGAAGACGTTGCGCCTGTTGGTTCAATTGTCGAAATTGCAGGAAAATCAGGTAAAGTTACCATGATTAATTCGCTCAAAAATATTGTTTATGTTGAATTTGATGACAAAGTTTATGAAAATTATGATATTCAGGATTTTATAAAAAAAGCAAAAATTATCAAATTACATGTCGAAGAAGAAATATCGCCAAAAAATGAAGAAAAAAATCCAGGAGGTAATTTACAGTGAATAAAATCGGTCTTATTGCCGGAAGTGGCCGATTCCCTATTCTGCTTGCTCAGGAAATCAGAAAAAAGGGATATGAGATAGTTACTGTTGCAATAGAAAACGAAGCTGAAAAAGAACTTTCAAATGTAGTTGATAAGCTGAACTGGGTTAATCTTGGTCAATTGCAGAAGCTTATTAATGTATTCAAAGAAAATAAAGTCAGAGAGTTAGTGATGGCAGGTAAAGTAACAAAAGCCTCAATGTATTTCGGTCTTGAATTAGACGATAGATTTAAAAAGTGTCTTGAATCAATGAAACAGAAAAATGATGAATCCATACTTGAAAAACTTGCAGAAGAATTTGAAAAAGATGGTATAAAAGTAAAAGACCCAAGCGAATTCCTGCACAATTTTCTACCTAAACCAGGATTACTGACAAACAATACTCCAACATCTGAACAGATTAAAGATATCGATTTCAGTTTTTATGTTGCAAAAAAAATATCTCATCTTGATATTGGTCAAACTGTTGTGGTTAAAAATCAGGTGGTTTTAGCAGTTGAAGCCATAGAGGGCACAGATAAAGCTATAGTCCGCGGAGCAGGTTTAGGTAATGGTAATGTTGTCGTAGCAAAAGTAAGCCGACCTAATCAGGATATGAGGTTTGATATTCCAGCAATAGGTCTTACTACAATTAAAATTCTAAATGAAAATAAAGTAAGTTCACTTGTTATAGATTCATCTACAATAATACTTGATTACGAAGAAGTAATTAAACAGGCTGAGCAGAATAATATATCCATAGTTGTAAAAGCTCCTATTAAAAGACTGTTTTTTTCAACTGGTGAAATTTCAGGTGATCTTCACGCTTCACACGTGGTGGCAAAAATCACCGAATCAAGAAAAGATATTGTGATTGATGGTATTGGTGGCAAATATATGGCAGGTGAAGGGGTTAACCTTATTGAAAATATTTCAAATCTATCTGAAATGGGATTTTTTGAAATTATCAAAAGTTTAGGTAAATATAAAAGACTACTTGATAAAGTAAGGCAGCACCTTGAAGAAAAAAGACCTGATAAAGTAATACTTGTTGATTTTGCAGGATTGAATTTCAGAATAGGTAAAATTGCCAAAAGTCTTGGAATAGAAGTTGTTTATTATATTCCTCCTAAAGTTTGGGCGTGGAAATCAAACAGAATTAAACAGATGAAAGCAATCTGTGACAAAGTAATATGTCTTTTTGATTTTGAGAAAAATATATTTGATTCAAACGGATTTGAAAATGTTTATTATTATGGAAATCCGCTTGTAGAATTTGTAAAACCCTCTAAAAATCAAAATCAGTTTCTTTCAGAAAAT
>JBAZDD010000068.1:0-9332 GCA_041654635.1 Candidatus Muiribacteriota bacterium | reverse complement strand
CAACGGTTTTTATACTGCTGTTATTGAAAGAAGCACAGAAGATACAAGCCAAAACAGCATGACTCATGATAAAATCTGGAATTTCAAAGTAGAAAAAGAGCCTGACACCATTCCGCCAGCTATTGTGTATTTTGAACCGGCAGCAGGCAGAGAAAATGTTGAATTAAACACTATTGTAAAAATTAAATTTTCTAAACCCATGATGGAATCTACAATAAATGAATATTCTGTGTTGATGTCTTCAGAGCATGGAAGAAAAATCAACGGTTTTGTGAGTTACGTAAACAGTGAAAACATGCTTGAATTTCATCCCGGAGATATTTTAGATTATGATACAACATATTTCTTTGCAGTTAACAGCATTATTAAAGATTCTGCCGGTAACAACCTTGAACAGCCTTTTAAATTCAATTTTACAACTCTTTCAGCACCTGATACAACCAGACCAGAAATTGTAAAACACTTTCCTGATAGAGGTCAGGGGAATATTCCAAGAAACACAGATATTACACTGGAATTTTCCAAAAAAATGGATAAGGAAAGTCTGAACAGCTTTACTCTTCTTCTTAAAGAAGAAAAATCAGGTCAGACTATTGATATTGATATTGAGTATTTCAATAATAATAATATGGTAAAAATTAAGCCCCAGAATATGTTGAACTATTATACAAATTATCTTTTTACAGTTTCAAGGATTGTTAAAGATACTGCTGGAAACAATATGAAATCAACATATCTTTTCAGATTTATAACTGAAGCTGCTCCTGATAAAATTCCCCCTGAAATTGTTAAAAGTTATCCAGAAGATAAAAGTGACAATATTGGTATAAACGATAGATTTCATGTTCTGTTTTCAGAAAAAATGCTTGAAGATTCAATTAATGACAGAAACATTTATATTGTTGATAAAAATAATAAAATTATACCTTCTAAACTTGAATTTTTAACTGATGAAAATAAAATAAATATTATTCCAGCTTATACACTTGAATATGAAACTAATTATTCAATAATACTTGCAAATGTCTGTGACATAGCCGGCAATATACTTGACGGAGATGGAATACTTGAATTTAAAACTGAAAGAAAACCAGACCTTGAAGCACCGAGAATAGTTAAATTTTCTCCAAGAAACCTTGAAAGAAATGTAAAATCTTCAGCTAAAATTAACATATATTTTTCAAAGCCTGTTGACAAAACTACACTAATAAACTCAAATATACTTGTTGAAAAAACTAACACACCAGTTAATTTCAAACTTTTCTATTATGCTGAAGAAAGCAGACTTGAAATTGTTCCAGATGAACGTTTCAGTTTTGACAGTGAATACAGAGTTTTAATATCTTCAGCTATAATGGATTTATCAGGAAATCTTCTTGACAGAACTTATATATGGAGATTTTATACTGAACCTCAGCCAGACAGAACAAAACCAAGAATACTTTCAAGTTCTCCTGAAGACGGTGCAAAAAATGTTGCTTATACTGAAAAAATATCTGTTCAGTTTTCAAAAAAAATGAATGCAGACAGTGTTAACAGATACTCTTTCTGGATTGAAGATTCAATGAAAAGAATTCTTGATTTTAAAATAATTTATTCTGACGAGACAAACAGAGCTGTACTCGTTCCCGACCAGCCTTTAAAAGATGAAAAATATACAGTTCATTTTACAGAAGGTCTCGTTGATTCAGTCGGAAATGTTCTTGAAAATCCGAGAACAGTGTCTTTTTTTGCAGGAAATTCAGGCGAGATGAGAAAACCTGTTATTGTTTTAACAAGTCCTGAAAACAATTCAACCGGAGTATCTCCATTTACAGAAATATCTGTGACCTTTAACACAAAAATGGATAGTACCTCCATAAACGAATATACTTTTGTAGTATCAGATGGGATTTCAAGGGTAAAAGGAAAATATGTTTATAATGAATATCTTCACAGAGCAGTATTTCACCCTGAAGAACCATTAAATCCTGATACAACTTATACAGTAAATTTAACACCAGGTATTAAATCAATTCAGGGAATGACAACTGGTGAAACCCGAAACATAGTTTTCAGAACTAGTCAGAACAGATAACAAGGGGGGATTTTTTTGAAAAAATTTTTATTAACCACATTATTAAGCATACTGTTAGTTTTTAACATAAATGCTTTAAAATTAGAATTCTATCCAACCCCCGATATGCAGGTTGAAAAAGATACTTCAATATTTATTAAATTTGAAAAAGATATGAACCCTGAATATCTTAACAGATTTACTTTTGTATTAAATGATGGTCAGGCAGATATAAGGGGTCAGGTTTTATACAAGCCTGAAGAAAAAAAAGCTTATTTTATTCCTGTTACCCATCTTAAAGAAGGTCAAATTTATAAAGCAACACTTTATAAAGGTGTTAAAGCACTTGACAACACAGAATTAGAAAGCACAATTTCCTGGAATTTCCGAATTTCACAGCATTCAATGGTAATTGCAACTCTTGATGATTTCAAAGAAACAATGGAGCAATACAAACCCAAAAGAGAATTCCTGACAATTCTTGAAACTTCTCCACAACCAGGAACTATTGTTGACAGAACTGCGCCTGTTGTAATTAAATTTTCTGCGCCAATTGATAATTCTACAGTAAATAAATATACATTCATGGTTAAAAGTGAAACAAAGAAAACTGAAGGAAGAATTGAAATCCGCGATAACAGATTAACTTTCCTACCTTTTGAACCTTTTGAACTTAATTCAAGATATACAGTTATTGCGACAAATTTCATAAGAGATATTAATGGATTCAGCCTTCAGGAAACTTTTGAGCTGAATTTTCAGACAGATTCATTATCCAAAGATGAATTTCCAAAAATAATTGAACATTATCCTGGTCAGAATGATATAAATGTCTCCCCTGGTTCATCAATAATTGTAAAATTCAATAAAAACATGGATCCTTCTACTCTAAACAGATTTAATATTGTATTACATAATGGATTAAAAAACACCTGGGGAAATATAAGTTATAATCAGAAAGAAAAAATCTTGGTTTTTGAACCTGAAGAAGATTTACCTTCAAACATGAAATGTTCATTCAGAATTAGAAAAAATGTCCGAGATACAGAAGGAAAATTCTTAAATGAAGATTTTGTACTTGAATTTATTACCGGTACAGAAAAAACTGCCTTAATCCATGATAAAGAACAGAAACCTACTTTACCAGATGAACCTGAAAAAGTTGATGAAAGTTCATACACTGAAAGATATCTGATGAAAAGTGACAATATGTTTTTTCTCAAAGATTATTTTCCAAAAGACAGAGAAACAAAAATAAAAACTGATTCAAGCATAAAAATTGATTTTTCAAGAGAAGCAAGAGAAAATACAGTAAATCAGTTCTCAATAGTTGTTACAGACGGTGTAAGAAATGTATGGGGTGATGTAGTTTATGACTCAAAAGCATTAACAGCATGGTTTACACCAAAAGAACCTCTTAGACACAATACACTTTATTACATAAGAGTATCTGATGAAATAAAAGATATTAACGGAAACAATCTTGACAGATATTATGA
Source organism: Candidatus Muiribacteriota bacterium (assembly GCA_041654635.1). Taxonomy (GTDB): domain Bacteria; phylum Muiribacteriota; class Muiribacteriia; order Muiribacteriales; family Muiribacteriaceae; genus JBAZDD01. Next base: position 5,777 of record JBAZDD010000068.1, on the reverse strand, counting down.
ATGGTCATTTATTACTGAACCACTTCCAGACAGAGTTCCACCAGAAATCACAGAAGTATATCCTGGCGACCGTGAAATTAATGTAGGCTCTGATGTAATTATCAAAGCAAGATTTAATGAAGAAATTCGAGTAGAAAGTCTTAATATGTTTACTGTAAGATTATCTGACGGCACTGGTAATAAAAAAACTGATATAACCTACGATAAAGAACAGAATATTGCATTTATCAGACCACTTGAAAGATTGAAAATGAACACATTATACAAAGTTATTCTTGGACCTGCTATTTCAGACCTTGCAGGAAACTTCATGAAAGAGGAAGTCAGTTTTACATTCTGGTGTGGAAATCCACCTGATGTAACTCCACCAATGATTTTAGGAATTTCACCAAGAGAAAATGCTCCTGTGTACACAACCAGACCAATTGTATCAGTAACTTTCAACGAACCTGTTGATACTGTATCACTTACCCCTTTCAACTTTGGATTGCTTGATGAAAATAACAAACCGGTTCCGGGAATTATTGAATATTCTCCTGTAACATTCAGAGCAATTTATAAATATCTTGAACCATTGCAGTTTGGAAAAATTTACAGAGTGTTTGTGGGTACTGGTATAAAAGATGTTTCTGGAAATAATTTTGAACAGAATATTTTATGGGAATTTATAATATCACATCCAGAAGAAACACTACCTGTAATAATGGCTTCATATCCGCATCAGAACAACACAAATTTCAATTCTGATTCAGACCTATTTATTCAGTTTAATAAAGATATGAATCCCGCTTCTTTTAACCGGTTCACTATAAAACTTAAAGATATGACCGATAAATATTATATGGGTGAAATTGTATATGAAAAAGACAAACGTGAGTTAGTTTTCAAACCATATACAAGATTACCATTTAATACAAAGCTTATTCTTGAAATAAGCAGATTTATCCAGGATACAGAAGGAAAAAACATGGCTGAAGACTATAGCCTTGTATTTTATACAGAAGGCAGAGGACATGCAGAACAGAATTAGTTTAATAATATTTTTTATTTTAATATTTATTCTTCAGGCTGCCGGAGATCCTCTTCAGGTTATCTCAGTTTCACCTATTCCTGACAGCGAATATGTTCCACTCAACTCAAACATTGAAGTAACATTTAACAGAGAAATTATAGAACAGGAAATAAATCAGTTTACTTTTACCGTTAATGACGGTTTTACAGATGTTGCAGGTGATATAAAATATTTCAGACTACTCAAAAAAGCTGTATTTATTCCAAAAGAACGTCTAAGCATGGGTAGAATTTATAAAATAACCGTTTGGGCAGGTATTACTGATATATACGGAAACAGATTACCAAGTTCAGTTAACTGGCTTTTTTCAACTGGAATGGGCACTGATAAAACCAGACCTTTTCTTATATCAACAAATCCTGTTGATGGTTACAGAAATCTTGCCTTAGAACCTGAATTTAATCTTGTATTTTCAGAAAGAATCAATCCATCATCTTATAAAGAAATAACTTTCACAGATTCTGAAAATAAAAAATTTGATATAGAAATTCTTGAGGGAAGCTCTAAAAACAGTCTAAGAATAAAAGTAAAACAAGTGCTGCCTTCAGAAACAGATTATACTTTGAACATAAGTCCAAAATTAACTGATATGGCTGGTAATGAGGCTAATTTCAGTTACAAAATAAACTACAGAACACTTGATAACACTCCCCCATCAATAATTAAAACAGAACCCGAAGCAGATCAGAGACTTGTTGGAATTCATTCTGCCATAAAAATACATGTTGATGATGATATGAATCTTGAAACAATTAACAGAGAAAATATTAAGTTATTCCAGGATAAAAATGAAGTAAATATAATATTAAATTATGATTTCAGAAATAGAATTATCGAGATAATCCCTGACAGAGGAATGAAAGATGGTTCTTTTCATGAAGTTCACATTGGAAAAAACATACTTGATAAAGGCGGAAATCCTCTTGAACCTTACATGTTTGAATTTAAAACCGAAGACCTTACTCAACCGTTTTTAGTTGAACACTATCCTGCTGACAACGAAGAAAATCTTCCACTTGAAACAGTTATTAAACTTAAATTTTCAGAAATAGTTGAAAAAGAAAGCCTTTCAAAAGGACTTGTAATAACAGATGGCGATTCTATAATTTCATACGATTATGAAATAAATCATTATGGTGTCAATGTTGAAATTACACCTAAAAGAAAGTTTGAAAAAAGAAAAACTTATAGAATTACACTCAAAGATAGTATTAAAGACCTTGAGGGAAATCCTCTTGACAGAATATATACATTTGGATTTAAAACAATTCTTTTTGACACTCAGGAAATTGCTGCAAGACTTGAATCATACTCAGATTTTGATGAAAATCAGGCAATGGAAAAAATTCAGAGCATGATAGGAAATCAGGCTTATGAAAACTATGTTCCTGCTGAACAGATGGCAGAAAGCCGAGTAAGAGACATGGTTGCACCGAGAGTTGTTGATTATTTTCCAATGAAAGATATGAAAAATGTTCCTCTTAACTCACAGATTACAGTAATTTTCACAAAAGATATTGATCCTCTTACTCTCAGAAATGGTATTATACTTTCAGACGGTTTGATGCATAAAGAATTCACTTTTGTGTGGGATGGTGAATTTAAAAAAGCTCAGCTGACACCAACTGATTTACTACAGCCTTCAACAACTTACAGAATAATTTTAAGTGATAAAATAAGAGATGTTTCAGGAAATCCTCTTGATGCAATTGAATGGAAATTCACTACAGCTGATTCAGAAGAAAATATTAAAATTATATCAACAATGCCTGAAAAGAAACCTGAAATTAACCCTTTCCTTCTTGAAGAAGAAATTGTAGAGCCTAATAAGGTCATAGTTGAGGAATTAAAAGGCACTGAAGAAGAAATAGAATTTTTAGAAGACCCTGCTTCATATCGCGAAAAATGGGCTAAGGAAACAGTTTTAAATTTAAGACAGAAGTTTGCTCGACAGTATTCAATAATGACAGCAAACCCTAAAATTGAACCTTCCAGATATGAACTTGCATTAATTTTAAGAAGCATAATCAATCAGGTTAATGATAAAAAACTTAATCATCTTTTCAGACACCGAGATGGAATAAAAGATATGATTCTGTTATTCCAGGCTACAGTTGAATTTACCCGTGAGCTTGAAATTCTTGGTGTAAATATTCCCGGAATTGAAGAAAATTTGAAAAACAACGGTATTCCAGTAGCAGAAATTCGCGAAGATTTATATAAGGGAATATTAAGAGAAGTGAGATAAATTAGTTGAGGGTTAAACGGGTTATGAGTTGGGAGTTAAATTAGTTGTGGGTTAATAAATCAAAAAAATCAAATAAACATCGTAAGTATTTTTACTGAAATAAAAGTTCCCAGTCCTAAAGTAATACTATAATAATATGGATTTAAGTTTTTAAGATTCACCCGCGTTTCATATGCGGTTAATTCGCGTTTCTGACATGTTTCATCCGCGGTTTTGTACGCGTTTCACCTCAACTTCTCATATTCAACTTTTGAAATATTTCGGTTTTTTTTATCAAATTCTATTCCAACAAGTATTATTTCTTTTCCTGTTGATAAATATTTTTCATAATATTTTTTTTCTTTTATCTGTTTTAAAGCTCCACCGCCATCTGTTTTAAATTCCATTATATATATAGTTTCTGGCAGAATAATAGTTATATCAATTCTTCCCTTATTTGACGGATCTTCATTTTTTATATCCTGACCAAGAGCTTTGATATATGAATAAAATACACTTACATAATATCCTTCATATTCATACATTTTATTATTAGTAAAATTATTATTTGCAATAGAAGCATATAAAGAAATTAAACTGTTTTCAAAACTTTCCATATCTTTATTAAATAACGATAGTTTTATTTTATCTTTATGTTCTGTGGTTCTGATTTTTGTCAGAAATTCTGAAATACTGCTCATTAAAGATAATCTGACTTCTTTATTTGGAATATCCAGCTTATATCTCATTTCATCAAAAAAATCTATTTTTTCAACTATTGTCAAATATCCGGTCTGCCACATTAAAGTTTCTAAATTTATATTATCTACATCAAAACTTCCAAGTATATTGTCATCAAGTATTATATTCTCAAAATCAGGTATAAAATAATTGTTTTTTTCAATAAATTTTAATAAAAATGTCGGAGTTGCGGTCGAAAACCAGTAATTTCTATAGTCAAAGTTATTATTAATAAAAAGTAAAATATCAAATGGATTATAAACACTCTCACCAAGCCATTTGTATCCATTATACCACTCGCGGATTTTATCAAAATCCTGTCCTTTTAAATGCTCTCTAAATTTTTCTTCTAACTCAGTTTGTGTATATCCGCATATTGTTGCATAATTAGGGTTTAAAGTAATGTCATTTAAATTATTTAAACCACTGAAAAGACTTACCTTACTGAATTTACTTACACCTGTTAAAAATACAAATTTTAAATATTCATCCGAATCTTTAATTACAGAGTAAAAGCCTTTCAATTCGTCACGGATTTCTCTTGCTATTTCTTTATCTTCAATATTATCTAAAATAGGTTTATCATATTCATCTACAAGAATAACCACTCTTTTATTATATTTTTTGTATGCCTGATATATTAATTCCTCGAAATTTTGACTTATATTGTTTAAATTTTCAAAATTTAAATTTAAATCTCTTTTATTATCAATAATTATTTTCATTATTTTACTATTTAATTCATCTTTTGAATTAATTTTTCCACTTCCAAAAGAAATGTTTATTACTGGATGCTTTTCAAAAGAATATTTATCATAAATATGCAAACCTTTAAAAAGTTCTTTGTTACCGTAGAAAATTTCTTTTAAAGTGTCTAAAAATAAAGATTTACCAAATCTTCTGGGGCGTGATAGAAAATAATATCCGCCGCCATCTTCAATAAGATTTAAAGCAGTTTGTGTTTTATCAACATAAACACAATCACCATTAATTATTTTATCTAATGTTGAAATCCCAATAGGCAATTTTTTCATAAAAATATTATACCAGAAACAAGATAAAAAAAGAATATAAGGAAAAGGAGTACAGTAATTCTCAATGATGTTTTTTTCGTAATGTTTTTATGTTTTTTGCTGTCGCCCCGGTGATGTTTTATACCGGGGTCCATTGCTCTTAACTTTTATAGGGAGCAGAACACTGTTCTGCCCGGCTTCTGTTGTAAGGTTTTCACCAAATCCAGATACTCTCCGGGTAACGGCTGTTATTTTTTCACAAAACGAGGGGTCAGGCCGCATAAGTAAGCTTAATCTTAGGCGCGGCGCAGACCCCATTGCTGGCCTTCGACAATTTTCAGGTTTCCATCTTCATCTGATTAATGCTTTATTCTTTTATTTCTCCGCTATTGTTCGATTTAATTGTTTTTGTTCTTTGCTTTTAAGATTCATTCCCGTATCATTCGCGATTTTTTTGCGACTTAGTACGCGTTTTATTAAATAAGTGACGGTCTGCGGATTTACCCTTTAGAGTATCTGGATTTTTGTTAAAAACAAAAATCTTTTTCGTAATATTGTTTTGAGTTGAGGGTTAAATTAGTTGTGGGTTAATAAATCAAAAAAATCAAATAAACATTGGAAGTATTTTTACTGAAATAAAAGTTCCCAGTCCTACAGTAATATTATAATAATAATGAAAAAGAATACTTGCTTTTGTTGAACCAGTTTTATACCGGGCTATTCC
>JBAZDD010000067.1:0-9365 GCA_041654635.1 Candidatus Muiribacteriota bacterium | reverse complement strand
GTTACACCCATAGCCGCTGTAACATAAAAAGAACTTACTTCAGCTTTTTCCCCATCAGCAAAATCAATATCATCACCATTTTTTCTCTGTATTTTTGAATAAACATATTTTCCACCGATTGCATAACTCCCTTTTTTAAGAGAATCTGCTCTTATAGTATTTGTCAATCCGGTAAGACCCATCATTGAATTACCGATAACACCGGGATAATACATTATTACTCTATCTTTATACATATCTTTTACGTCAGCAATATCTTTTATAACATAATCACTTCCATATAATTTGTCAGCTTCTCTTGTTTTTTCAGTATTGTCTGGATAAATGCTTCGAAATCTTACATTTTTTTCCTTGGATTCTTCAAGAGCACCTAAAACTGATGAATAACCTGATTTTTTCAACTGTTCTTCTGTCTGATTCCCAAAAGAAAATGTTGTATATAATACTAAAAAACAACTCAATAATAATATTTTTTTCATAAAAACTCCTTTTTACTCGCTAACGCTCGTGTAATGTTACCTTCCGGTAACATGTGATGGCTTTCAGCCATGTAAAGACACCTGCCGGTGTCAGTAAAGTTGACTATCGTCAACAGTTTTAAAAACAATGAATAAGTAACCGGGTTTTCAACCCTCGGTGTATCGGTAATCCGTAATCCGTAAACGGTCTTAAAAGCATTGTTTTTCGGATCACTCATTACTCATCACTGATTACGCTCTTATCTTACTCACTCCCTCACTGTTTTTATTTATCGGTCAAACTTAATTTTTTTTTTACACTAACCGATAATAATTTAAGAATAAAATTTGAAGGGGGAAAAATGCAGTGTCCAGTCTGTGGTCAGAAAATGAAAAAACTTCAGGATATTAACGAGTTTCATCATAACAAACTTGAATGTACTAAATGTTCATACAGGATTTTTTACAGAGAGCATCACAAAATAATTAAATTTGAACTTTAAGCTTTTTTAAATCAGCTTTAATTTCTCTCATACCTGAATATCTCTGTTCAGGTCTTTTTGCCATACATTTCATAATTATCTGATCAAATTCCGGTTGTATTTTTTTGTTAATTGATGAAGGAATTGCTGGTATTTCATTTACATGTTTTTCTTTTACATCACCTTCAGAAAATGGTAGTTTGCCAGTTGAAAGTTGATACAAAGTTACACCTAACGAATAAATATCTGTTCTGTTATCAACCTCATCCCCTTTAATCTGTTCAGGTGACATATAATAAGGTGTTCCAAGTATTTCACCTGTTTTAGCCCCTTCTTCTGATTCAATTCGAGCAAGTCCAAAATCCATAATTTTCAGATTACCTTTTTTGTCCACCATTATATTTTCAGGTTTAATATCTCTGTGAACAATACCCTTATCATGTGCAAACTGTAATCCATCACAGATTTTCTCACCAAATTTTAATAGTTTGTCAACAGAGATTATTTTATCTTTAATCATAATCTCTTTAAGATTTTCACCTTCAAAATATTCCATTGAAATAAATACATTTTTATCAGAATTAATATCGAAAATGCTGATTATATTGGGATGGTTCAACGCTGCAATTGCTCTTGCTTCTTTAAGAAATCTATTAACTGCTTCTTTATTGTTTACAAATTCTGAAAGCATTACTTTTAAGGCTACTGTTCTACCAAGTTTTTTGTCTTTTGCTTTATAAACAACACCCATACCACCTTTTCCAAGTTCTTTTATATCATCATATCTTCTTCTGATATCAAGACTTAATCCTGTTGTTTCATCAATAGTTTTGCTTAGAAGCACTCTTGTATCAATTTCTTCTATTTTTTTTCTTATATCTTTAAAATTAACATCTTTTGCAAAAATTTCTCTGTAAAAATGAAGAGCTTCCTTTTCCATGTGTCTTTCTTCAAAAAGTTTTGCAAGCTTATAATTTTCTTCAAGTATTTCATCTATTGAAAAAGAAGAAGTATTCCATGAAATATTACTTAATTCACGAAATGCTATCTCATACATTCCTTTTTCAAAAAAACACATTCCAAGATAATATCTTGTTTTCCAGTATTCATTCTGTTTAAGTAATTCCTGAGCTAATTCTATTCCTTCATCATACAATTCCATAAAATAATATTTTTCGCACATTTCAATTTTCAAACCTGTTTTATCAAGTTTAGGAGCTTTTTCTGTTATAAATTTTGTAGGCTCAATTTCGATATTTTTTCCGTTAAGAATGTGATTAAGTGCTCCATGAGGTATCTCAGCACCTTTAAGCATATTTGAAAGAATTTTAAACTCGAATCTGGATTTTTCTTTTAAAATATTTCTTTCAATTACTTCTCTGTTTTCTTTTACAATTCCGATATTATCAATAGCAAAGTCAAAATATCCCCAGTTGTTCATAAAGTTAAAACTTTCTTCAATTATTTCATTATCAGCATTTAATTTGAGAAGTTTTACATAAGCTTTGAACGCCTGTTCCCGATTATTAATTTTCTCAAGCATTCTTGCAGCATTTTTCCAGTAATCAACATTATCAGGATAGTTTTTTAAAAGATATTTATATTTTTCTAAAGCTTCTTTTGGATGATAGTTTTGTAAAAGTAAAGCAAAATATTCTTTAAGCTCAATATCATCAGGATTTTTAATTTCAAGATATCTTAATTTTTCAAAAGCTTTTTCCGGCTTATTAATTTTTAGAAGAAGTTTACATTCAAGAAGATGGATTTTTTTTGGAGAATTATTATCAACTTTAAGATAAGTTAAAGCTTTTTCCATAATTGGAATATCATCAGGAAGCAGATTACCATATTCTGAAATCTCATCTTCTCTATCAAGAATAGTGGATATCTGGAATAATTTCAATAGAATATCTTTATCACCAGGTTCAAGTTCATGCATTTTTTTAAACAGCACAAAACATTCTGGATATCTTCCACTTATATATAAAATGTCTGCCATCTGTGAAATTCTTTTTAAATCGTTAGATTCTCTTCTGAGATAATTATTCAAATCATCCATAAACTTATTAAAGAATTTCAGCCATTTTTTTTGAATAAATACATCAATAAGGTCAAAACCCTCAATTTCATAATTAAGATTAAGGAATTTATAAAATTTAAAAAGTGTTTCTTCCTTTATATTCTTTTTAGTAAATTCTTCATAAATCTGTTTAATATAATCATTAAGCTCAGGATATTCTTCAAGTGCTTCAATAACTTTATGAAATTCATCATTAAGTTTTTCACTTTTTTTTGAGTAATTCAGAATATTTTCACCTAATGAATATTTCTGGTCTGAAAAACCTTTCAACACAGTTGAAACATAAACTGTAACTTTTGAAAAATCTTCAATTGAAAGAAGTGAGTTGATTATTCCAAAATAATACTCAACATTTTCTGGATAATTTTCAATAAGTTTTTTAAAAACATTAATTGCCTCACGATTCAAATTCTGTTCCTGAAGAATTTTAACCAGTTTTTTTGCAACTTCTGCTTTTTCTGCTTCGTTTTCAGTTACTTCAAGAAATCTTTCAAGATAAGATAATGCTTTTGGAACATTATTATTTGCCACAAGAAAATCAATAATAATTAGAAATAATTTTAAATCATGAAATAAATTTTTCTGAAGAGAATCTATTTTTTTCAAAAAAGTATTCATGTTAATACTGCCGATTTTTTTTACAAGTTTAAAAGTATCTATAGCTTTTTCAATATTATTCTTTTTAACATAAAGTCTGAGTAAGTCCATTAATATTTCAAAATATAAATCTCCACTTGTGTTATTTTTAAGATTTGAAAGAATTTCTATACTTTCGTCATTTTTTCCACTTTCCTCAAGTTTAATTGCAGCTTCATAAAGCAGTCCAGGATTATTTTTTCCAATTTTTTTCATCAATATAATCTGATTCTGTTCATCCCCCTGAGATTTTGCCTTATTAAGTAGCTTTAAAAGGTCTTCTTCATTTTCAGTTTCATCAATAGTTTTTTTAGTAATTTTATCATTTACCTTTCCGGTGTCCTGAGTTTTATTAATTGAAATTTTCTTTAAATAAATAAAACCAACTGCTGCTGCCCCGGCAAAAGCAAAAATAATTGAAAAATAAATAATAAGTTTATCAATTCCACTTTCCTGCGGAAGTTCAACATGAACAATTTCAACTTTTTCTTCTTTTGGGCGATTTTTAATTTCTTCCTGTCTCAAAAACTCCTGAAATTCTTCTCTCAAGTCTTTTGCTGAAAGATCTACATTCATCGGAATCATACTCAAAGCTCTTTTTCTAAGCTCAGGATGAAGATTATTATTGTTAAGCTGTCTTAATAAAAAAACTCTGTTTGCAATATTTTTATCAAAAGGGAAAAGTCCTGAATACATCACAAAATGATTAAGAGCGTTTATATAATCCCCTTCTTCAAGATAAATCCATCCGATATTTTTTGAAAGTTCGGGTGTAAGTCCTGCATTTTCACGTAACCTGTTATAATATTCTTTTGCTTTTTCGTAATCTCTTTCAAGAAAGGCCTGATTTGCAAAAAACTTTAAGGATTCTCCACTGTTTGGATTAAATCTAAGTGCATTTGCAAAAGTGGTTTTTGCTTCATCAATTTTATTCTGCTCAACAAAAGCAATCCCGAGTTTTTCATGAGCAGCACTCCATCTTGGATCAATTTCAAGTGCTTTTCTGAAATTAAGTTCAGCCCTTGAAAATTCTCTTTTTTTACTCCATATAAGACCAAGATAGTAATAAGCTTCCCCTGTTCGAGGTGCAACATCAATAATTTTTTTGAAAAGTTCAGCTGCTTCGTCATCTCTTCCGCGCTGATAAGCTTCAATACCTCTTGAAAGCATTGCAGTAGGAGTTTGAGAATAAGCTATATCACAGAAAATAAAAAATATACAAAGTATTATATATAAAGAATTTATAAAAAAAATGTTTCTTTTTTTCATAGTTAATATCATACCTTAGAGTTTACAAAATGTAAAACTCTTGCAACCCATGATTTTTTCAAAAATTTTTTTATTTTTTCTTCGTTTGATTTACCACATTCAACACCTTTTGCAATAATTTCATCATAAATATTAAAATCTTTAAGTCTGAAATTTTTAACATCTGGATGTAAAAAAAGTATATTTTTATTATTACGATGGTATTCCATGTCCATTTTTTCAAAAAAATAAAGCTGCCATTCAATAGAGCGGTAAAAAATATCCAGCCCTGATTTAAGTTTTTTTTCTGAATCCGGGAAATAACTTACATCAATAACAATTGCCTTTTCTTTTTCAATATTAATACCATGAAAAGGAACTGAACCTGAAACGCCACCATCAACAAGAATTTTCTCATCATAATTTACACTTTCAACAACTCCTGGAATTGCAGCAGAAGCTATTACAGCTTTAATCAGATTACCTTTTTTAATAAGCAGTCTTTCACCATTTTTAATATCAAAAACTGAAAACTCGACTGGAATTTTTAAATCCTCAATATTAAGTTCAGGGGGAATTATTGTTGAAAGTACTTTGAATATTTTTTCATAAGATGCAAGATATTTTCTTCTGTAAAGCAGTGTCAGAAGAAAATAAGAACCGAAAATATTTACTCCTTTTTCAATTTTAATTTTTTTAAAATCTTTTGAGTCAATTACTTCAGATACTTTATCACGGACAATATCTGCATTTTCATAAATAGCAAAAAGTGCAGCGATGATTGAACCCATGCTGCACCCTGTAATTTTTTCCGGTTTATTTATTTTTTCAAGTGCTTTTAACACACCGATGTGCGAGAGCCCTCTGGAGCCCCCGCCACCGAGTATCAAATTATACTTGTCATACATTACTTTTTATTTTGCTGCTTCTTCTTTAAGTTTTTTTGCTTCATCAACAACTTTTTCCTGAACATTGTGAGGTGTTTCTTCATAATGAGAGAACTTCATTGTATAAGTACCCTGACCCTGTGTCATAGATCTTAAGTCGTTGATATATTTGTACATATCAGCTTCAGGAACGGTAGCTCTTATTTTCTGGAAACCTTTTTTATAAGCTTCTGTTCCCATAATTCTACCTCTTCTACCGTTAAGATCACCCATAATATCACCCATATAATCATCAGGAACAACAACTTCAACTTCCATTATCGGTTCTAATATAACTGGGTCTGCTTTAACCATGCCATCTTTAAACGCCATAGCTCCAGCAAGTTTGAACGCCATTTCTGAAGAGTCAACATCATGGTATGAGCCATCATAAACAACAACTTTAACATCAATAACTGGATAATCAGCAAGTACGCCTTTTTCCATCGCTTCTTTAACACCTTTTTCAATAGCTGGTATATATTTAGCAGGTATTGATCCACCAAAAATTTTATCTTCAAACTGGAATCCTTCACCTTTTGGAAGAGGATGAATCTCAATCAGACAGTGACCATACTGACCTTTACCACCTGACTGTTTTTTATATTTTTTTTCAGAATTAATCTGTTTTCTTACAGTTTCTCTGTATGCAATTCTTGGTTTTTCAACATCAACATCAAGAGTATATCTTTTTTTAAGTCTGTTTATTACCATGTTAAGATGCTGTTCACCCATTCCTGAAACTATTGTCTGAAGGAATTCAGGATTAAAATTGATAAGAAGTGTTGGATCTTCTGATTTCATTTTATTAAGAGCTGTTCCAAGTTTATCCTGATCAGCCTGAGTTTTAGGAACTATTGCAATAGCAATAAGTGATTCAGGGAATTTTATAGGTTTAATTTTAAAATCACATTTTGGAGCACACAGTGTATCGTTTGTTGATGTGTTTTTAAGTTTAACTGTTGTCGCTATATCACCAGCAGCGATTTCTGTTAAATCCAATTTTTCTTTTCCTCTTAGTGTATAAATCTGATTAACTCTTTCTGAACTGTTTTTATTTACATTTTTCAATTCTCCACCTGAGAATTTACCTGTATAAAGTCTTAGGTAAGCAATTTCTCCTGCCTGACCTTCAATCATATTTTTGAAAATAAATGCACAAGCTTCTTTATCTTTTGAAACTTCAATATCAATTTCTTTATCAGAATCAACATCAAGAGCTGTGATTTTTCCAATTCTCAATGGTGAAGGCATATATTCATTAATTATGTCCATAAGTTTTGAAACACCATTGTTTTTAGCTGCTATTCCACAAACAACTCCAAGAATTTTACCTTCTGCTGAAGCGTTTTCAAAAGCTTTCATCAAATCAGCTGGAGAAATTTCTTCACCTTCAAGATATTTTTCCATCATAGCTTCGTCTGTTTCAACAATACTTTCAATCATCTGTTCTTTATATTTTGCAACTTTATCAGCATATTCAGCTGGAATATCACCAACATTTGCCTGTTTGCCTGTTTCGTCAAATGTAATAGCTTTTTCATTTATAAGGTCGATTATTCCGGTATAATTTTTTTCAATCCCCATTGGAATACAAACTGGTACAACGTTTGAGCAAAGTCTTTCTTTAATCTGTTCAAATGTTGAATCATAGTTTGCTCTTTCGTTTTCAAGTTTGTTTACAAAAAACAGTCCTGGTTTACCTTCAACAAGTTCAAACAGTTTCATAGCCTGAGCATCAACGCCTGTTGCAGCATCCAGTACCATAACAAATGAATCAGCAACATACGCCATTCTTATTATTTCACCTATAAAGTCAGGGCTTCCTGGTGTATCAAGAAGATTGATTTTATTTTCTTTCCATTCAATTGCAGCAAGTTTTCCACTTACTGACATTTTCTTTTCAATTTCTTCTTCAAGAAAATCACATATTGAAGTTCCTGCATCAACGCTGCCTAATCTGTTGTTAGCACCTGAATTATATAAGAATGCTTCAGCCAGAGAAGTTTTTCCGGCGCCTGCTGGTCCAACCAGCACGATGTTTCTGATTTTGTCTGAATCATAAAATTTCATAATTCGCTCCTATTATGGTTAGTTTTCAGTTGGAATAAATTATACACTAACCTTTTTAATATTTCAAATTGTTTTTTTATAAGGTTTATAACGTTTTAATTGTTTTTGTTCTTTGCGTTTAAGGTTCATTCCCGCTTCTTACGCGATTCACACGCGTTTCATCCCCGTTTTATTCGCGTTTTATAAATCCTCAAGCATATATGAAAAACTCAATCCGATATTTTCAAGTTCAGGATCCATCCTGTTTCTTTTAAAAGGCAGATCAGAAAGATTCAGTTTTGAAAAAATCTCATCATTTGAATAAGTTTTTCTGAAAACCTGAAAAACAAGCCCCTGTCTGTAATAAGGAATTTCCAGTCCAAAGTAACCTGGTTCAATATCAAAATAAATATTATATCTTGATGAAAGAAACATGAAAAGATTTCGAATATTTTCTAAAATATTGTCTGACGGATTTTCAGGTACATTTATATATTTTGAAAGATGATTATACTACCATTTATCTTTTAAATTAACCACATTAATAAAAACAATATCATCATCAAAAGCATTTTTAACATATTTATAATACCAGAAATACATTATTCTATTATCAATTGAGGTAAAAACAACTGCCGGGGACTTAATAGTCGCAAGAACGTTTTCAGCATAAGAAATTGCTGCTTTTGTATGAAATGGTCTGTTATAATAACCAAAATATGCTGTCAATCCAATAACAAAAAACAATAATACAATTTGAATTTTTTTATTAGAAAATTCTAAAAATTCTCCACATAATATATATGAGCAAACCACAGCTGGAAGCAGAAAATGAAATCCATATTGAATATTAAGATTTAAAACAATAAAAAAAACTGCATTGATAATTGCAGTAATAAGAATAATCAGATTAAAGCTGAAATTCTGTCTTTTTTTATAAATAAAAAACAAAGCAGGGATAAAAAATATAATTTCAACACGTAAAATTAATATTTTAAGAAAAATCCATAAATTACTTAATACAGTAGAAAGTGAAAAAGATAATACGTTGGATTTAACCGCATAATCAAATCCGCCTATGTGACGTATCAGCGAAACAAAATCAACTGGATTCCCAAAATTTATCGGCGGATTATTCCAGGCACGAACCATTAAAAATCCATAAATCAGAAGCGGAAGAAAGCCTAGTGTCATATTTTTTATTTTATTATCTGATTTATAAAAAACATAGGCATAAAGAGGAAAAAAGAGCAGTAAATTTGCTGGCTGCATAAGCAATGTAAACCCTGATGTAAAAGCTGCTGATTCAAAATTATTTTTTTTAATAAAAAATATAAGAAGCACAAACAGGAATATGTTTAAACTGTAAACTTCTGCAGTAGTGCTGTAATAATAAAAATTTTTCAAAAAAAACATTGCAGTAAATAATATTGTAGGTAAAACACTCCACTTAAAAAGAGCACTGAGTAAAATTAAAGTAATA
>JBAZDD010000066.1:0-9374 GCA_041654635.1 Candidatus Muiribacteriota bacterium | reverse complement strand
ACCTGTAATCAGTACATTTACGTTATTATCAACCAGCAGTTTACCAGACTGAACACCAGCCCCCTGTGGAATATTTACTATCTGAGTATTTTCGTGATATTCAACATTTTCATTTTCAGTATTGTAAAAAATAAAACCTTTGGCTCTGCCAAATCTCTGATCAACTGGGGCATTGAGAGTGTTTCCACTTGTAGTAATTGCAATAATCATTTTTCCTCCGAATTGTTATTTATATTATGTTTTGATTCAAGTTCTGCTAAACGCTGTTCGAGAATGCTGATTTTTTCCATTAAAAATTCATTATTCTGAGCTGTCACACCTCCAAATCCTCGGTTAAAACCTCTACCTATTCCGCGATTAAAACCTCTTCCAAATCCAGCACCACCTCTTCTGAACCCAGTGCCATAACCAGCAGCAACATTAGAAACAGAGTTAGCATTTGGATTACAAACTCCTAATCCTCTCCCTGTCATACTTCCCTGACCTAAAGGTCCTGTTCCGTTTAAACCTGGCATAATGTTACCTCCTTTTTCATTTGATTTTGATAATCATTATCATTTAGTTTAACATAAAAAAAAGAAATGTCAAGGGATTTTTAAAAACGCGGGTGAAACTTAAAAGCCGTGACCAGTAATCAGTGATCCGTAATCCGAGAAATCAAAAACAGGAATAAAACGCGGGAGAAACGGGGGTGAAACAAGTATGGAGCGGTGGCTTGGTAAAAGACGGTAGCTTGGTAACTTGGCAGCTTGGACTGGATTTAAAAACTAAAAAAAATATGCAAATTGTCAATCTGATTTACAATTTGCATATTTTTGTTTTGACTATTAATTTTTTAGAAAAAATTCTCTAAAATTTCTTTCTGATTCTTATGTTATCCGGTGTTATTTCAAGCAATTCATCATCTACTATATAATCAAGATGCTGTTCAAGTGACATTTTCACCAGTGGTGGAAGTTTTTCATAATGATCTGAACCTGCCGCTCTCATATTTGTAAGTTTTTTTTCTTTACATAAATTGATTGATAAATCATTGGGACGACAATTTTCTCCAACTACCATTCCTCTATATACATTAAATCCTGGTTCAACAAAAAATACTCCCCTGTCTTTGAGCTGTATCATTGAATATGCTGAAACTTTTCCTGTTTCATGGGATGTCAGCGCACCTCTTATTTTTTTGTTTATTTCACCTTTATATGGTTCAAATCCCAAAAATGACTGATTCAGTATTCCTGTTCCACGCGTTGAGGTCATAAAAAAGTCATGAAATCCTATAAGTCCTCTTGCAGGTATTTTAAGCTCTATTCGGCTTGTTACGCCATCATCACTCTGAAGAGAGGTGATTTCACCTTTTCTTATAGCAAGTTCTTCAATTATTGGTCCGACATATTCGCTTTCAACATCAATTACAACATCTTCAAACGGTTCTAATAAATTACCATTTTCATCTTTTTTAAATATTGCTTTTGGTTTGGATATTTCAAACTCATATCCTTCTCTTCTCATTGTTTCAATAATTATACCCAGCTGCAAAGTTCCTCTTCCTGAAACTATGAACTCATCAGCACCTTTACCTTCTTCAACTCTTATTCCCACATTACCTTTTGCTTCGTTGAACAATCTTTCTCTAAGCTTTCTACTGGTAACATGCTTACCTTCTTTTCCAGCAAAAGGTGATGCATTAGGGTAAAAATATATTGAAATTGCAGGTTCTTCAATTTTTATTCGCTGCACAGGGGTGGATGTTTTGTCACTTGTCAGAGTATCTCCAATATCAAAACCATCAAATCCTGCTATACCTACAATATCACCTGCTTCAGTTGTTTTTACTTCCATTTCTTCAAGCCCTACATATTTCAAAATTTTAACAATTCTAAAAGATTTTGTGTAATTATTTTCTTTCTGAATAAACAAATTTTCATTTGTATTAATACTTCCAGATAAAACTCTCCCATAAGCAAGCTGTCCTACATAAGAATTATATGCAATATTTGATATAAGCATTTTAAAATATGGTTCTTCATGAATTTCTGGTGATGGAACATGTTCAATTATTAAATTCATCAAATCTTCAACATTGTTTTTATGGTTTAAAGGGTCAAATGTTGCCCAGCCATCCCTTGCTGAAGCATAAACAATTGGAAAATCCAGTTGTTTATCGTCTGCTCCTAATGAAACGAAAAGATCAAAAATTTTATCCTCTACAAATCTTGGTCTTGCCTGTGGTCTGTCCATTTTATTAATTACTACAATTGGTCTTAAGTTGTAACTTAAAGCTTTACTTAAAACAAATTTAGTCTGTGGCATTGGTCCATCAACTGCATCTACAAGCAAAAGAACCCCATCCACCATGTTAAGTATTCTTTCTACTTCTCCACCAAAATCTGAATGTCCTGGTGTATCAACAATATTTATTATATTATCTTTATAATTAACTGATGCTGATTTTGAAAAGATTGTTATTCCTCTTTCTCTTTCAAGATCATTAGAATCCATAACTCTTTCTTCTGGCCCATCTTTTTTCTTTCTGATATTGCACTGTTTAAAAAGTGCATCCACAAGAGTGGTTTTTCCGTGATCAACATGGGCAATTATTGCCAGATTTCTGATATTACTAGCTTTTTTCATACTTTAACTTCATCCTTTCAAAATTCACCTTGAATTAATTCAAATTAAAAATTATTTATTTTTTAAAAACATTACTGATATTAAAATTCCTATTATTGCGATTATTGCAATAGGCATAAATGAATATGTGTAACATCCAAACACATCTTTTGCCTGTCCTGAGATTATTCCACCTACTATTGCACCTACTCCATATGCACTATACATTATTCCATATTTTTCTGCATAATTTTCCATTCCAAAAAAAGAGGCTGTTGCTGTAGGAGCTATTGCAAGCCAACCTCCAAGACAAAGCCAGAATGCTATAAATGCTGAGATATAAATAATAGTTGAGCCTTCTTTTGCATTCATCATTCCTATTGAGGCTGAAAGAATTAATACAAATGACAGTATTGAAGCATTTTTTGGTGTGATTTTATCAGTAAGCCATCCAAAAAGAGGGCGTCCTACCCCGTTAAATACTGCAAAAAGCGCGACAAGAGCTGCTGCTTTGTCTGCGGTCATTCCAATAGTATCTCTTGCGACCGGGCTTGATATTCCTATCGCCATTAGTCCTGATGTTGTTCCAAATGTATAACAGATCCAAAGAGCATAAGCTTTTGGATTTCTGAACATTTCTCTTACTGATATTGATTTTTCATTTCCTGTTTTTATTTTTGTATAATTTGTATCTAAAATCAACGCTGTTTTTTTATCTGGAAATTTCATTGGGATTGACAGAATAATTGATATTATTAAAAATGCGATTCCTTTATATCCAAATGTCTGCAATGGTCCAAATTCATTTATCAGATTTCTTGCAATAGGTGATGTAACAAATGCTGAGAGTCCAAAACCTGTAAGTGCAAGTCCAACAGCAAGTCCTTTTTTATCTGGAAACCACTTTGTTGCAACAGCAATTGGTCCACCATAAGCTATACCTACACCAGCTCCAGCGATTACTCCGTAAGTTAATGTTATTAACCATATATTTGTTGCAAAACTTGATAAAATCCATCCTATTCCAACTATTGCTCCGCCGGTTATCATTATGTTTCTGGGACCGAATTTATCAATGAATTTTCCTGCAAATGGCATCAGTATTGCAAAAAATGCAAGAAATATCATAAATGGAAAATTACTCTGGGTTGATGTTATTCCCCATAAGTCTTCAAGGGGACCTTTAAATACTGAATAAGAATAAACTGAGCCTAAACAGAGGTTGATTATCATACATAAAATTACATAAATCCATCTTCCGTTTGTTACTTTCATTCCAAATAACCTGTCACTCTCCAAAATCAAAATCTCCTTTCAGGCATTAATTAACGGGCAGAACATGTTCTGCCCCTACAAAATCTTAAAAGCAATGTTTTTGGTTTTTCTTATTCACTTACTCACTGCTTCTTCTTTAACTCACTTAGGGGTCAAGTCTCAACATTACGACATTTTTGCAAATGAGGCAATGATCGAGAGCTTGACCCCGGCTCACTGCTCTTAAGTTTCACCTACTAATTAAACAAATTAAATATATCTGTCATTTCTTTTTTAAAATCTTTTATTTTTTCTAAAAATTCTGGTGCTCTCATTTTTTCCTGAGGTATATATTCCCAGATATTGTTATCAATAATTGGTATATAGTCACCTGAATTTCCAATTTTTGCTTTTTTAACAATAGAGTCACTTATATGACAAACACCAATGTCATTTGTTACATCGCCTAAAATAAATTTATTTACAGGTGGTGTATGATGATGCTCAACACATTTTGCCACTCTCTTTGGTATTCCCCATTTTTCACAAAGCCATCTGCCAACATTACAGTGATTAAATTTCAGCAGATTATTTTCAGCCTGATAAAATGTTATTTTTTTCTCATTTGCTTCACTTAACACTCTCTGCATCAGGGTTGGCATATAAAGGCAGTATATAAGTTTGCCTATATCGTGTAAAATACCTGAAATCCACATATCATCAGCATTTTTAAAACCGTAATATTCACCTATAGTTTTGTTTAAAAGAGCAACAGCAAGTGAATGTTTCCAGAACTCTACTACATCAAGTCCAAACTGGTCAAATTTTTTAAAACTTTTTATTACTGAAATACCAATCACTATACTTTTAATCTGACTTACACCAAGTCGCATTATTGCATCATCAATATTTTTAATTTCAGAATTTCCACGATAAAAAGCCGAATTTGATATTTTAAATACTTTAGCGGTTAAAGCTGAATCCATTTTTATCAAATCTGAAAGTGCTTTAACTGTAAAATCCGGTGAGTTTACTATTTTAAGTATTTTTGTTGCAACAACTGGAAGTGAAGGAATATCTTCGATTTTATCCAATAATGCCATTACTTCTTCTGCTGATATTAATACTAAATTTTCAAAATGAAAAACCTGCATCTCCACCCCTTTTTTGCGTTCTATCCCCGTTTTTTGTTTTTGCTCTTTCTGATTACTGATCACGGATTACTGATCACGGCTCTTATGTTCTATCCGCGTTTCAAAAGTTCTCTCGCTGCAAGAACCCCGGTTGCTGCTGCACTTACTATGTTGCCAGCGACTCCGCCCCCATCACCTGCTACATACAGTCCATCAATTTCAGTTTTCAGACATTCATTGTGGATTTCTGTTGAAAAAAACTTAATTTCAGGAGCATAGAGCAATGTTGAGTTTGAAGCTATTCCTGGTATTACCAGATCCAGTTTCTGCAATCCTTCAATCAGATTTGTAACAATTCTTCGAGGCATAGCCATTCCTAAATCACCCGGTGTAACATCTTTTAATGTTGGAACAAGATGACTGTTATTTATACGCTGCCATGTGCTTCTTCTTCCTCTTTTTAAATCACCAAACCTCTGCAATATAGGTTTTCCACCACCTATTACGGTTGCAAGATTACCTATTGCTTTTCCATACTTGAATGTATCATTCATTGGTTCTGTCAATGTTACTTTTGAAAGAAAAGCAAAATTTGTATTTCTCGATTTTTTATTTTTTTCTGCATGTCCATTTACACATATAAAATCCTGATAATTTTCTTTTGCCACAAAACCACCACGGTTGGTGCAGAATGTTCTAACCTGATCATCATAAGTATCCCCGTAAATAAAAAAGGTCGGGTCATAAATAGTATCTGTTGTTTCATTCATTATTTCATTAGGCACTTCTACTCTTACCCCAACTTCAACTGGCTGATAATCAACTGAAAGTCCAAGTCTGAGACAATCTTTGTAAAGCCATTTTGCTCCAATTCTTCCCGGTGCAGCAATAATTTTATCAGCTTCAATAAATCCATTATCAGTATTAACACCTTTAATTTTTTTATTCTGGACTTCAATGGTTTTAACTTCTGTATTTAAAATAAATTCCACTTTTTTGTTTTTTAAATATTCCATCATATCGTTAATATATTTTGGAAGCATGTCAGAACCGAGATGTTTCTGTTTTATAAGAAGAAGATCAATTCCTGCTTTCATTGCTTTTTCACGGATTTTAAGAGCTTTTTCCTGATTAGTCGGATATATATCACCATCCATGGAAAATTGAGTAAATATTTTTTCAGTTTCATCTATCAGTTTATCTGCTTCATCAAGCGGAATATATTTTGTCAAATCAGTTTTTCCAAGCTTGGATATAAAATTTAATTTACCATCTGAAAAAAGTCCTGCTCCGCCAACACCTGCCATAATATGACATGGATTACAATTAACGCATACATTTGTTGTTTTAATCGGACAATCTCTGTCTAATGGAGCTCTTCCTGAATCAACTACCCCAACTTTTAAATCAGTATCAGCCAGAGTATATGCAGCAAAAAGTCCAGCAGGTCCTGCTCCTATAATTAAAACATCATATTTATTCATTAAAAATCCCCTCAATAAAAGCTGCACCAACCATTTTTTTTCTATAATCAACATTTGAACGTAAATCAGTAATCGGTTTTGCTTCTTCACTTATAAGTTCAGCAGTTTTCTCAACAACATCTTTTTCAAGTTTTTTATTTTTAATAAATTCTTCAGCTTTGTGACATCTTAATGCTCTTACAGCAACTGCACCTATTGTAAATCGAGCTTCTTTTACAGAATTATCATTATTGAAAATCACCACTGCTCCAAGTGAACATTTCTGTATTGCTACTTCTTTTCTCTGAGCAAATTTTCTATAAAACTGTTTGTTTTTTTCTGTTAATACCGGAATCTGGATTTCTTTAATTATTTCACCAGTATCAAGCACTGTCTGACATACACCTTTAGGGAAATCAGAAACTTCTACAATTCTGATTCCATTTTCAGATAAAATATGGGCTTTTGCATTAAGACTCATAAGCATTGGCATAGAATCAGCTACCGGTGAACAGTTACTCATATTTCCGCCTAAAGTGGCTAAATTTCTAATCTGAGGTGAACCTATTGTCAGAATTGCCTGACTTAATGCTGGGAAATATTTCAAAACAAGTGGATTCTGTGCAATATCACTTACTTTTTCTGCTGCACCAATAAATATTGAGCCATCTTTTTCATATATCCCTTTAAGTTCTTTCAAATCCCCGATATAAAGCAATCCGTCAGCTCTTAAAAAACCTTCTTTTGCTTTTATCATTACGTCAGTTCCACCAGCAAATGGAAGAAAACCTTGTTTTCTATATTTGAAAACATCTTCAAGAGAAGAAGCTTTTTGGTATTTTAAATTCTCATCGAGCATACTGATTCCCCCGTATTTTTGACACATACAATTTCTGAAAGTATTGATATTGCAATTTCAAAAGGTGTATTTGCGCCGATTTTTAATCCAACAGGACTGTGAAGGATTTTTACAAATTCATCACAGTTACCGGTTTCTTTTAATTCATCTATCATAATTTTCACTTTATTTTTAGAGCCTATACATCCTACATATTTCAAACCTTCTATTTTTGAAATACTTTTAATTACTTTAGAATCAAAACCATGACCATGAGTCATTACAACAACATAATCACCACGGCGAAGTTCTTTTTCAATCCCGTCATAACAGTTGAGATATTCAACATCATAATTTTCAGTTAATACTTCAACATTGTCTTTTCTGCTGTCAAACCCTTTGCATATAAACTCAGAAGTCCCGGAAGCTATTCTCATTAATTCTCTTCCAATGTGACCTACACCTGCAATAACAAGTCTTGAAGGATTCCTTACAGCTTCTATAAAAATCTTGACATCTCCACCGCAGGTCATTCCAAGATTTTCAAGTTTATATTCAAAAAGTCCACTTTTACCTCTTTTGATAAATTCGAGTGAATTTTTTATAATTTCATTTTCAAGTGCGCCTCCACCAACTGTACCGAAGGTTTTTCCATCTTCAAGCACAATCATTTTCATTCCTACTTTAGCTGGTGAAGAATCGTTAGTTTCAACAACTGAACACAAACCGAAATCAATCCGATTGTTTTTTAACTCAACGAGTTTTTCGAGAATATTATGCATTTAATTCTCCTTTCTTGTATCTAAAGCGTTTTTTATACCTTTAACTATGAATTCATAACCGGTGCAGCGGCATAAATTGCCAGAAATGGCTTTTTTGATTTCTTCATCGGTAAACTCTCTATCCTGAACAAAAAGTGAGTATGCTGACATTACCATTCCAGGTGTGCAGAATCCGCACTGAACAGCCCCAGCTTCAATAAGTTTTTCTTGAATTACATGCATCTGACCGTTTTTTGATAATCCTTCTATTGTTAGAATTTCAGAGCCGTCTGCGACAGGAGCAGGAATTACACAGGAAGTAACTGGTTTACCATTCATTATTATTGTGCATGCTCCACATTCACCTTTATCACAGCCTTTTTTGGTTCCAGTTAAGTGAAAAATTTCACGAATCATTCTGAGCACAGTGTAATGTTCTGGAACATCACAGCTGACTTTATCACCATTCAACACAAAATTTATATTCATAAACCACTCACTCCTTTAGACTCATTTTATTCATGTTATATTATTTTGTTTTTTCTCGACCGGCAGGTCGTTTACTTTAAATTTTTATTTTAAAAATTTAATTTACTTGTTTTCGCCAGAAAACAATACTTGCTGAAAATTTTATTTTCAGCATTTACTTCAAAAATCAATGTTCTTCATTGATTCTTGAACTCTTTCCGGTGTTGCTGGTATTTGCTTCACTCTTGCTCCTACCGCATTATATATTGAATTAGTCAAAGCAGGAGCCATTCCCATAAGAGGTTGCTCACCAAATCCTTTAGCACCATAAGGTCCTTTAGAATAATTACTTTCAACAATAACTGGGATAAATTCAGGAATATCACATGAGGTTGGTATTGTATATGTCGAAAAATTAGAAGTAATTATTTTACCTTTACTTGAAACCTGCATATCTTCCATCAATCCATATCCTAAACCTTGCAGTGAACCACCCATAATCTGTCCAGCTACTTCACGTGGATTTATGGCTTTACCCACATCATGTCCGCAGACTGCTTTTTTAAGTGTAACTTCACCGGTTAACTTATTAACCTCAGTTTCTAATATATTCATTGCCCAGGCATACGCATAATAAGCATCGCCAAGACCAGTTTCTTTATCAAAAGTTGTATCTGGAGGCACGTGTAAACCTGTTTCATGTAGATGAATTTTTTCATCTGTTGCCATTTTTATTAATTCAGAATATTCAAGTTCATTGCTGCCAAACTTAACTTTTCCATCTTTAAAGTAAACATCTTCAAAACTTGTATTATATTTTTTTTCAAGAAATTTATGCAGTGATTTT
>JBAZDD010000065.1:0-9433 GCA_041654635.1 Candidatus Muiribacteriota bacterium | reverse complement strand
ATATAGGAGCGGGAAGAACTCAGTTTAAATCAAAAGATTACGTGGATAAATTTTTTGTAATAGCGGATTACAAGTTTAAAATCAGTGATAATTTTGATTTTTTATGGAGTTATAACGGGGATACAAATTCTTTTGGTATAAAATACTCAGCTTCTGATTTTGTTTTTGAAACAGGGCGTGTTGAGTCAGGTGATTACAGCAAATTATCCAAACTTGCAAATATTTCTCAGAATCGTAATTATTTCAGAATTATCTATTATTTTAATTGAAGAGGTGTTTTATGTATCAATTTATTCATTTTGCAATGGTTTTTATTGGAACGATAACTGGATTTACAATAGCAAACTACTATGTAACAAACCCAATGGTTATTGAAATATTTCCTGAAAACACACTTTTGTGGATTTCGCTTCTTTTCGGAAGTTCAGGTTATCTTATAGGGGTTTTTGTAGCTCTGTTTTTAAATCATTTTATTAAAAAAATTATAAAAAATATCAATCCTGAAAAAATTATACCTCAGATAGGTGGAGTTGTAGCAGGGCTTATAATTGCCAATCTTGTATTAATTCCTCTTTATGTATTTATGCTAAATTTAAACAGTCATGTCATGGTTACATATATGAAGCTTCTGATTCCTGTTTTTTTCAATATTGTTCTTGCAGTAACAGGGGCAAAGTTTGCAGAAAAATACAGAACCGGGATTAATTCAGGCAATGGAATTCTTATTGACAGTAATATTCTTATAGATGGAAGAATTGAAAAAATGCTTGAACTTGATTTTTTTGCAAAAAAAATTTTTGTAGCAGATTTTATTCTTGAAGAATTACAGATTCTTTCTGACAGCAGTGATGAACCAAAAAGAAAAAAAGGGCGCAGAGGGTTAGAATTGCTTGAATCACTTAAAAAGAAACATCAGGTAATTATTCTTGAAGAGAAATCCAAACATGATACTGTTGATAACAGACTGCTTAAACTTGCTGAAAAAGAAAATCTTTCTATTCTTACAAATGATTATGGACTTATTAAAAAAGGAAAAGTGCTCGGGATTAATATGATTTTTCTGAAAGAGCTTGAAGATACATTTCGTCCGGTAGTCAATTTTGGTGATAGATTAACTGTAAAACTAATAAAAAAAGGAAAAGATGAAAATCAGGCTGTGGGTTATTTTGAAGATGGTACAATGATTGTAGCCCAGGAAGGCAGGAATTTTATCGGACAGACTGTAAATGCAGAGGTTGAAAATATTGTATCTACAAATGCGGGAAAAATAATTTTTGTAAATGTAATCGAATCTTCTGAATAAAATCCGGTAAAAAATTTGCATTAAAAATCAGTATATGTTATTTATAAATTAAATAAGAAAACAATAGATGGTTATGAACTGTCATTTGTTTATAAGAGTATAATTGGAGGATTGGATTAATGCAGGTTAAAGATGCAATGAGCAAAAGTGTGGTAACCATAGATAGAAATGAGAAAGCATCTGAAATTAGAAAAAAAATGATGATGTATAATGTAAAAACTGTTGTAGTAACTGAAAACGATAAAATAGTCGGTGTAGTAACCAACAATGAAATAATACAGACTCTTGATTTAAGTGAAAAAGCTTCTGCAATAATGGATAGAAATTTCATTACAGTAAGAGATGATAATGAAATTCCGGAAGCTGCTGCAATACTTCTTGAAAATAATGTGACTTCACTTCCTGTTGTGGATGAAAATGGAAAGCTTGTTGGATTAATAAGTGAAACAGATATTGTTAAAGATATTGCAAAAGTTAAAAAACAGCAGCCGAGATTATCGCAGGAAAGACTTACAATTTATCTGGCAATGACAGAAGATAGAGATAGAGAAGAATACTGGCTCGAAAGATGTAAACAATATAATTTCCCCTGCGCGACAACTCAGGTTGGTGAAAGTGCAGAAAAACTTGCTATAAAAATGCGTGAAGCTGCTGTTGTTGCAGCAATTGCAAGAAGTGTAATAACTGAAGAACTCAGAGAAAAAATTGCAGTTTCAAATGCAGTAAGAGATTTATATTCACAGATTAATGTTATTAATCCAGGTCTTGGCGGTGGATTTAAACTTGCTATTACAAGAGGCCCTGGAATGATAGTAGTTTCTGCATACGGAAGATGTGGACATGCTCTGGCTAATGGTCCACAGGTTCTTGTTGTGGGATACAGTATTATATAATATTTTTTATAAAACCGGCGAAGTTTTTAAAAAGATTTTTTATTTTTTTATTTTTAAAAGCATTATATAACTCTTTTGATATAATTCTTATTGAAAAATAATGAGCAATATATATTTTTCTTTTAAATTCTGAAGTTTTATGATTATGTTTTGAAGGATCCTGATTTTCATTGTATGGATTTTCTGTTTCAAAACTTGTCCCTGTTTTTCTAATAAAAGAATTTACTGATATATAATCAGGTTTAATTTCTTTTAAAAGAAAAAGTGTTTTTCTTATAGAGAGTTTGTTATCCAGACCAAGACCTGCGATAAAAATTGCAAGTGTTTTAATGTGAAGTTTATTGCAGTTTCTGAAAAAATCTATAATAGTTTTATCAGAAATATTTTTACCGAATTTTTTTCTTATTTTGTAATCAGCGTTTTCAATTCCGGTTTCAACACATTCAAGTCCTGCTTTTTTTAAAAGTCTGAGTTCTTTTAAATTCAAAGTATCAGCTCTTGTGTAAATTATAAATTTAAAATTAAATTTTGATAAAATTGATATTATTTCTTTTAAATGTTTTTTATTGTATCCAAAAGTCTGATCACGAAAATGAATTGTTTTTACTCCAGCTTTAAAGGCTTTCTCAAGTTCCTGTTCAAGGTTTGAAGGGTCTCTGAGTACTGCGGGTATTTTTTCAAAATGGCAGTAAGAGCAATGCGCTGGACAGCCGAAACTTGCTGAAGTTGTATGCATAAGTCCAGTTGAAATATGGGGCAGAGTGTATTTTTCAGATAAAAACTGGCTGAAGTCTCCGGCAGGGATTTTAAAGTAATTTTGGGGGAGTTTTTCATTATAAAAATTTTTATATGCAATATTAATTAAATTATTATTTCTGTTTTCTAAAAAGTCTGAAATTGAATTATAAAAAATATTGGTGATTACCGCTTCAATAAAATTAAATTCATCGAGAAATTCCAGGGGATGAGGTTTTACAATATCGCCTGTTAAAATAACAGGAATACTGGTTTTATCATGAATTGTCTTTAATGTTTTTATATCATTTTTAAAATCAGCCGCAGCTATCTGAGATATTATATAATCAGCTTTGAAATCAATAATTAAGCGGGTGCATTTCTCTATATCGATATTGTCTTTTATACAGTCAACAAGTTTTAAATTATGAGAACTTAATTGACCGGACAATACAAATAAATCATAGGGCTGCCATAAATAATCTGCTTTTACTGTATGTGAACAGTAATAATCTCTCTGAATTTTTTCCCTTGCAGGTGGATTTAACAGTATTATATTTTTCATGTTTTTATTATATAATAAATTTATGGAAAAAATAAGTTCTGAAATAGAATTGCAGATTGGTATTACAGATTACTGTAATTTTAACTGTATAATGTGCATGCAGTCAGCTCATGAAGGGCTTTATGGCAATACTGATATTAAAACATCAGTTCTGCATGAAAATAAAAAAGGTTTTATGGATTTTAATCTTTTTAAAAAAATTATTGATGATATTTCACAGCTTGATTTTAAAATGAAAACGGTGGCTTTTCACTGGCTTGGTGAAAGTATGATGCATCCTAAGTTTTCTGAATTCATAGAATATGCCTGTCAAAAAAATTCAGAGCAAAAATTTACAGAATATTTCATTTTATTTACAAACTGTTATTTTCTGACTGAAAAAATTACTGATTTTTTACTCAAAGCTATAGGAAAAAATCCATTTATTATAGTATTTTCACTTGATAGTATAAGCGAAAATACATTCAAAAAAATTCACAGAAACAAACATTTTTTCAGAGTTTATGATAATGTAAAAAAATTTACTGAAAAATCTTCTGAAATTGATTCAATATATAGAATATACAGATTTTTGGTGATGGAAGAAAACTTTTTTGAAGCCGGTGATTTCTTTCAATACTGGGCAAAATTTCTTAAGAATGATTTTCAGATAACGTTCAATGAGGAAAAAAATTTTAATTTTTCCTTTTCAAAAAACATTATAAATTTTAAAAGAGTGGCCTCTTTTGATGTAAAAAAAGCAGAAAAGCTTTTTACAGAAACAATAGACAGTATATTTAATCATAAAAAAGAAAAAATCAATGTTTTTGACAGTTTTAACTTTTTTGAAAATATTAGCTTGCGACCTCCATGTTCCGCTCCATTTCGAACACCTGTAATTAACTGGGATGGAACGCTTACTGTATGCTGTCCTGATGATAAAATGGAGCTTGCACTGGGTAATGTTTCAGATTTTAATTTTGAACAATTATGGTTTGGAAAAAAAGCGGGTGAAATAAGAAACAGTCATATTGATGGAAAGCTTGAAAATTATGACAGATGTAGAAGATGTCCTAATTACGCTGGAAGACCGCTTGAGCAGAAAGAGATGGAATTTTACTCAAAAATATGTTAAAATTCCTAAAAAAATTATTATAAAGAAAAAATAAAAGTATAAAAGAAAGGTGAATTTAAAATGAAAAATGAAGTTAGAGTAAGATTTGCCCCGTCTCCTACAGGATTTTTGCATATTGGAGGAGCAAGAACAGCTCTTTTTAACTGGCTTTATGCAAAAAATCGCGGTGGGAAATTTATTTTAAGAATAGAAGATACTGATAGAGAGCGTTCAACAATGGAATCTGAAGATGTAATTCTGAGAGCAATGAAATGGTTAGGTCTTGAATGGGATGAAGGTCCTGAAACAGGTGGTGATTATGGTCCTTACAGACAGTCAGACAGACTTGATATTTACAGAAAATATTCTCATAAACTGCTTAATGAAAAAAAAGCTTTCAAATGTTACTGTACTCCTGAAGAGCTTGAGGCTCACAGAGAAGAAGCATTAAAAAATGAAAAATTGCCTGTGTATTCGGGAAGATGCAGAAATCTTGATGCTGGACAGATTGAAGAGTTTGAAAGAGAAGGAAGAAAACCTTCAATAAGATTTGAAGTGCCACAAGGTATTGAAATAACAGTGAATGATTACTGCAAGGGTGAGGTTAAATTTAATTCTGATTTGATAGGTGATTTTGTAATAGAAAAATCAGATGGGTTTCCTTCCTATAATTTTGCAGTGGTTGTTGATGATATGCTTATGAAAATTACAGATGTAATCAGGGGAGATGATCATCTTACAAACACTCCAAAACAGATTTTACTTTACAAAGCTCTTGGATTTGAAGTTCCTGAATTTGCTCATATTCCAATGATACTTGGTCCAGATGGCTCAAGATTATCTAAAAGACATGGCGCTACTTCGGTTGAAGAATATCAGAAACAGGGATATGTAAAGGAAGCGCTGGTTAATTTTCTTGCTCTTCTTGGCTGGAATCCAAAAAATGATGAAGAAATAATGACTGTTGAAAATATTATACAAAAATTCAAACTTGAGGATGTTATAAAATCCCCGGCAGTTTTTAACACTGAAAAACTTAAATGGATGAACAGCCAGTACATTAAAAATATGGAGCTTGAAAAACTTGCTGAAATTTCTGAAAATTTTGTTGATAAATCTATTTTTGATATTTCTGATAAAACCTGGTTTGCAAAAATTTTAAAAACAGCAAGAGAGCCAATCTCGCTTCTTACTGAAATAAATTCTCAACTTGTATATTATTTTGATTCAACACTTGATAAAACAGTTAATGACAGTATTGTTGAAATTTACAAAGTTCCCACAGCTTTTTCTGTACTTGATAATTTTATTCAGAAAATTGAAAATGCTGACAATGATAAATTTGATTTTGAGGGGCTGAAACCTCTTCTTAAAGATACTCAGAAAGAATGCAACGTAAAAGGTAAGGAACTTTTCATGCCTCTCAGGGTTGCTCTCACATATAAAACCGAGGGTCCTGGAGTTTATGAAATGCTTCTGGCTCTTGGAAAAGAAAAATCCCTGAAAAGAATGAAAGAATTTAAAGAAAAGGTGAAAAATCATGAATAGTCCGACTTATTTTCAAAATACATTAACTCATAAAAAAGAAATTTTTGTTCCTATTGAAAAAGGCAAAGTTAAGATGTACACATGTGGGCCTACAGTATATTCATATGCACATATTGGAAATTTCAGAACTTTTATTTTTGAAGATGTTTTAAGAAGATATCTTAAGCTTAAAGGATATGAAGTGGTTCAGGTTATGAATATTACTGATGTTGATGATAAAACTATCAGAAATTCTATTGCGGAAGGGCTTTCTCTTGAAGAATATACACAAAAATATACTCAGGCTTTTTTTGATGATCTTGAAAAATTGAGAATTGAAAAAGCTGAATACTATCCAAAAGCAACAGAACATGTTCAGGAAATGATTGAAATAATAAAAGAACTTGAAAAAAAGGGATTTACATACGAAAAAGATGGTTCAACATATTTCAGAATTGAAAAGTTTAAAGAATATGGAAAGCTTTCAAAAATTGATATTACCAATGTTAAAACAGGTTCAAGATATGATGCAGATGAATATGAGAAAGAAGATGTAAGAGATTTTGTGCTTTGGAAAAAAACAGACAGTGAAAATGGTGAACCTACATGGGAATCTCCTTTTGGGAAGGGGAGACCTGGGTGGCATATTGAGTGTTCTGCTATGAGTATGAAATATCTTGGAACCAGCTTTGATATTCATACAGGGGGTGTTGATAATATATTTCCTCATCATGAAAATGAAATAGCTCAGTCAGAAGCCTGCACAGGAAAAAAATTCGCTAATTACTGGCTTCATTCAGAACATCTTTCTGTTAATAATCATAAAATGTCAAAAAGTGCTGGTAATTTTTATACATTGAGAGATTTAGAAGAATTTAATCCACTTGCAGTAAGATATCTTCTTCTTTCAGCTCATTACAGAACAAAGTTGAATTTTACTTTAGAAGGAATCAAGCAGGCAGAAGCAACAATAAAAAATTACAATGATTTCAGAAACAGATTTGAAATTTTTGAACCAGTTGAAAAAAAAGATAATACTGTTATTGAAAAAATTAAAAATTCTGAAAAAGAATTCATGCTTTCACTTGATGATGATTTAAATATTTCACGTGCGCTGGGTTATGTTTTTATAATGATAAAAGATGTTAATACTGCCATGACTGAAAACGCTCTTGACAGAGAAGCCAAAATTGCTGTTTCTAATTTTCTTGCAAAAGTTGACAGTGTTGTTGATATTTTTGAAAAAAAAGAACTTGCAGCCTCAAATGAAGAAGTTGAAAGACTTATAGCAGAAAGAAACAGACTGAGAGCTGAAAGAAATTTCAGTGAAGCTGATAAAATTCGTGATAAACTTTTACAAATGAATATTATTATTCAGGATACCAAAGATGGAACAACCTGGTATGTCAGCAACTGATAATTATTCTTACAGAATTTACGCATATATTGGGGATTCTCTTATAGAGCTGCTTATAAGAGAACACTATTCAAAGTTATACAGATATGATTCAAAAGAGCTCCATAAAATGGTTGTTTCTTTTGTAAATGGTGAAAATCAGAAAAATATTCTGAGGAAAATGAAAAAAGATAATTTTCTCACTGAAGAAGAACTTGAATTTATCAGAAAAGTCCGTAACAGTAAAGATAGTGGAGAAAGTTACATAAAAAGAGAATCAACATCTCTTGAAGCGCTTTTTGGAAAATATTATATTGAAAAAAATCACAGCAGAATTGAAGAGCTGTTTATAAAAGCAGTGAAAGAATGAAACGCGGATGAAACGCGAAAGAATCGCGAAAGAAACGCGAGAGAATCGCGATAGAAACGGGGGGGTGGAACGCGAATGAAGCGCGTGAAAACCTTAAAAGCCGTAAACAGTAATCGGTGATCCGAAAGAGCAAATACGAAGGTCAGCAACGGGGTCTGAGCCGCGCCCGAGATTAAGCTTACTTATGCGGCCTGACCCCTCGCTTTAAGGAGTTTATTTTGAATAATCGTCGTGATGATAAAAACAGAAGAAAATTCAGAGACAATAAACCTCAGAAAGAGGATAAAAATTTTATATCAGGGAAAAATCCTGTCAGAGAAGCACTTGAGGCGGGAATAGTTGAAAAAGCGCATACCTGCGATAAAAATTATTTTGATGAACTGAAAAGAGCCTATAAAAACCTTGTTTATATGGATAGAAATGCTTTTAAAACAAGATTTCCTGATGTAAGAGATGTTGTTGTGGCAAAAATTATACCTTTTCAGTATTCTTCAATTGAAGAAATTATTAACAGCTGTAAAGAAGAATCGGTTGTTGCCATACTTGATCATATTGAAGATCCGCATAATTTTGGAGCAATTATAAGAACCTGTGTTTGTGCAGGTGTTGAAGGAATAGTAATACCAAATGCAAGAAGTGTGGAAGTTACATCCGTAGTATATAAAACTTCGGCCGGAGCAGTTTCTCATATCAAAATAGCAAAGGTTCCAAATGTTTCAAACACAATAGAGTTTTTGAAAAAAAACGATTTCTGGGTTTACGGTATTGAAGCTTCCGGCAGTGAAAGTATTTATGGGGTTGATTACAAAGGTAAAACAGCGGTGGTTTTGGGGAGTGAGGGAAGCGGTATTTCCAGAGTTGTGCAGAAAAATCTTGATTATCTTCTGAACATACCTATGAGCGGAAAATTGTCTTCTTTAAACGTTTCTGTTGCGACCGGGATTTTTTTATATGAAATAAAGAGAAAAAAAGAAAAAATTGGAGTAAATGCAATATAAAATACTTTATTTTTTCTAAATGGATAAAAATTTATTTTGACCTTGAGGAAGTGATAAACTATAATCAAATCACTTCGCAATAATGCCGACGTGGCTCAACTGGCAGAGCAGCGCACTTGTAATGCGCAGGTTGGGGGTTCGATTCCCTTCGTCGGCTCCATTATAAAGTGGAGGGGTGCCCGAGTGGCCAAAGGGAGTGGACTGTAAATCCATCGGCACCGCCTACGAAGGTTCAAATCCTTCCCCCTCCACCACCTTTATTCAATCCTGTTCACGCCATCGTAGCTCAGTTGGTAGAGTACATCCTTGGTAAGGATGAGGTCACCGGTTCAATCCCGGTCGATGGCTCCATTTTCAAAAACACAATTTATGTGTTAATATACGTTCTGATTTTTTAAGAACTTTTAAAAGCCTATTTTAAGGGGGATGCAGGAAATGGCAAAAGAAAAATTTGAAAGAAACAAACCGCATGTCAATATTGGAACCATCGGTCACGTTGACCATGGAAAAACAACATTGACAGCAGCAATAACAATGGGACTTGCTTCAAAAG
>JBAZDD010000064.1:0-9460 GCA_041654635.1 Candidatus Muiribacteriota bacterium | reverse complement strand
ATCTGCTGAAGTCAAAAGGCTGTCGGGTAATCTTATTGTATGGTTTCCAAACTGTTCAGATGGACTGACAGGATAGGTTTCTGCTGCACCAAGCTGGATATCACCAATAGAATCAAACCAGAAACGAGCAAAAATAGTTCCTCCTCCTCCTGGAGGATTAGAAACTCGGTAAGAAATCCATATTTCGCGCTGATTTGTGTATTTTGCATCTGAATGAACATAAACTCTGTCATTTACTGTATGACCAACTGCAGGGGGGGTCTGCAGAACATGGTTATTTTCAACATCAACACCAAAAATAAACTCATCAGAATAAGCTGTAAATCCTGATATTAATAATATGAACAATAATAACAGAAATTTCTTTTTTATCATTTAAATCCCCCTATTCTTTCTTTAAGTAAAGATCAAATTTCATCTCTTCGCCTGTATTTATCGTAATCATTATTGGATTTGCAAGTCCGTAAATTCCGCCACTTCGGAAATCAGGTATAACTCTTGTATCATCAATTATTAATATCGGATCAAACAGATATCTTCCTGATGGAATATTTTCAAAAACGTATTCATTTGATTTCTGTCCTCTCGCAGCTTTATATGGAGTAATTCTCCATACACCGTCAGATATTGAAAACAGTGAAAAGTTTGCCAGTTCAAAATTATCGTTTCCAATATCAACTTCAAGCACTTCACTATTATCCTCAGTATATATGTATCCTCTGATTTTAGCCGCATCAAATTTGGATACAATTTCATATTCTTCCATCATAACATCATCTTCAATAAATATTGATTTCTCCATTGAATTGTAAAAATCAGATGTAAATGTCAGCTTGTGTGAAGTTTTTGTTAATCCATAAACTGTAATTCTTCCTGAATTATCGGATATATATTCTTCCTGTCCGTTATTGATTTTCATAACTACATTTGATACTGGTTTTTTGGATGAAGAATCTATAAGTCTGACAATAAGATTAGAATCTCCCCTGTTTAATTCAACTCCCTGAAGTTTACTTATTTCATTTGAATTTCCAATATTTATTTTTAAACTGTTGATATAATAATTTTCTTTTATAAATGTAAAAATATATTCGCCTTCTATTAAATTATCAAAATAAAACTCCCCATTGTTTCCTGTATGAGCTGTTGAAGCATAATAATAATGCTGACTGTTGTATGACGCTTCAACTCTTACATTTTCGATTGGTTCTCTTGTTGATTTATCAATTATTTTTCCAGCTACATTAACTTCATGTTTTGACAGCTCAATTATATTATTTACAATTATACTCTGATGTTCAATCTCAACTTTTTTTGCAACATTTACAAATTCATCATGAAGAGTTTTTAAAAAATACTCTCCCTGATTAAGATTTTTAAAAACAAAAAAACCCTGACCATCAGTAATGTATTCAATAAGGCCAAGCCTTACTTTAATATTTGAAGCAGGTTTTCCATTAATAAGTACTTTCCCAATTATTGCTGAATTATCAAAAGCAAAATCATTTCCATCTATATAATATTTTTTATTATAAGAAACATTGTTAATATTTCTTAAATCGACTTCTTCTCTGTATTCTGGAAAATAATCACTTGCTATTTTTAATATGTATTCACGATTATTAAGAGAATTTTTATCAAAATAAAAATACCCATTTTTGTCTGTATATATTTTTGTAGTGTATGTATTGGTTGAAAGACTTATTTCTGCGCCTTTTATAGGGACTTCGATAATATTTCCAAAAAAATCCTGATTTCTAAAATAAACTGTTCCATCAAAACCAACATTTGCTGAATTTATTCTTTCAGAAAGCTGAGTATCATTTTTGCAGGCAGTAAGAAACATTGTAAAGGTCAGAATAAAAATAAAAACCAGAATTTTTATAACATTATTTTTATATTTACTCATCATCTTCATCTCCTTCTTCTCCGCCTTCATCTTCCTCTTCACCTTCCCCTTCGTCTCCTGTTTCAAAACTTTCATCTTCAACACCAAACATCAAATTTGCACCCATATTAATTTCTATCCCAGGACTTATAAATAACATTTCATCTGATGGCATTATATATCCATATATTCCCGCTGGTCTCTTATCAGACTTCAAATGTGAATTTGATGGAACATAAGCACTGATTTTCAATCTGTAATATCCAGAATAAATATTTACCAGACTGACTTTTGAAGAATCAGTTCCGTCAGGTTCAAGAATATATGAAATTGGATAAGTGGCGTTTAAGACTTCAACAAAATGTTCTCCGTTTTCACCTTTTGAAATTGTTGTATCTACTTTTTCCATAATTATATTTACATACATATAGTTTATAGGAAGAATATTATTTTCATAATTTGTGAAAAACTGAAGATTCAGTCTGGAATTTCCAAATTTCTGTTTTATGAAATAATCTTCTCTCAGACTTATATTAGGGTCAATGTAAACATTTTTATTCTGAACTTCAAACCCTGGTGCTACAATTGAAATTGTGTAAAAACCAGGTATTATTGATGAAATATTATAATTACCTTCAAGATCTGTAAAACACTGATTTCCATCGCCTGCTATTACGGCAACATTTGCAATTCCCAATCCTGAGTTAACATCCATGACTTTACCCGATATACTTGAATTTTTACCAAGAAGCTCTACTGTTTTTACAGATATTTCATCCCTTGTATTTACATTAAGATTATTTTCAAATGTATTATAATTCTGATGTTCAAACCTTATCATATATTCGCCGCCAGCTACATTACTGAATCGATATTCCCCATCATTGTTGGTTGAAGTAGTAGCAATTAAATCACCAGATTTGAAAAGGCTTACTGAAATATTACTTAAAGATCTCATATTACTTTTATCAATAACCAGCCCTTTTATTCCTGCCATGACTGGGTCAAGTGCTATTATTTTATTTACAAAAACGCTTTCATTCTGAAAATTTGCAACTATTGCCCTGTAATTTGTTTTACTGAATGTTGCAACTTCGATTAAATCTTTTCCAATTAAAAATTCACCTTCTTTATTTGAGACAAAAGAATTTCCTTTGACATTTATCAATACTTCATCAACTGGATTAAGAGTATATGAATCTATTACTTTCCCTGAAACTGCTGAAGAAAAACTTCCTGTAAAAAAACCTTCCTTTGGCTCTATGATATAAGTTTTCTCTTTTTCAATTCGTAAATCAATATTTTCTTTTTCAAGATTAAATCCAGCAGCAATTATTTCAAGAGTATATCGTCTTTTAGTGATTTTTGTACCCATATCTTCATTTAAAATATAAAAAAATCCATTACTGTCAGTTTTCTTATCTAATCTTATATCATCGTTTGCATCTTTGAGATATATTATTGCATTTTCAACAGGTATGCTGTTATATAAAACCTGTCCCTGAAAAATCGAGGATTTTAGATTAGTATTAAATTGTGAATCATTCAGAAACTGATCAACAAAAGCACTGTTTGAATCTGAAGAACAGCCTGTAAAAATCGTAACCATTGTTAAAAATATAAATATTCTTATTAAGTTTTTCTTCAAATTCACTATTCTCCTCCCCGATAAACATTAAAGCTTTTCTCAGAAACACCTGGAACCGTCTGATAAAGCATTGTCAAAGTATTTATATCGGCATCAGAAAGCTCAATATCACCTTCAATAATAATATTTGAATCTCCTGAATACATTATGTCGTTTGGATTTGGAGATGAGCCAAAAAGCCCGAGTGCATGACCAATTTCTCTCAGCATTATTAATTTTCTGAATTTTTCAACCGGTTTTCTTGTAGAATTAGGAAGATATATACCAAAAGTAATTACTGGTTTGTAAGCATATTCAGGATAATAAGGATCTTTTGGTGTTGTGAGGGCAATAACTTCACTTGTTCCAAAATTTTCTACCCATCGTACAGAAAAATGTGATTCTTCATAATTTTCTGTAAGTTCAAAATCAAGAAAATCACATGAAGTTTCCCATATACCAAGCATGTCTATAAAATCTTCTGAATAATGAGCAACATTTTCAGTTATCAAAGTTTCATTATCTATATGTACTTTTATTTTATCTGTTTCAAATCTTGAAAGATTATTTAATGATAGTTTTACATATTCATCTTTGTTCATATCATTTTCTTCTTCAACATCTTCTCTTTCTTCTTCATTGAGATCAATTATATCAAACTGAATATTTGATATATTTCTGAAATAATTCGGATTTAAAATTTCTGGATGATTTAACTGAAAATTTATTCTATTGTCTTTATCCTCTATTCTTATGGTTTTTTCATATCTTTCGTATCCAGGAGCTTCAATAACTATTGTGTGAAATCCTGTTGGAATATTTGATATATAAAACAGAGGTTCAATTTCCGGGTCATAAATATATTTTTTTCCTGCTATTCTTATTATTGAAAATACTCTTGTATTGTATTCCTGTCTCAAATTTGAAGCAAAAAGCATCGGAGCTTCATTTTGATTTTCATTTTCGTCTTCTTCGTTTACTGGTCTTAACAGAGAGCCGTCACCAAAAAAATAATTTGGCATAGACAGAGCAAAAATTTCACCTGAAAGTGTTCCGTTGTTTCCTGATGTGTATGGTGCCATTCCTATTGGAGTAAGATATGACCCGTTTTTACAGCCTGTGCCCATAATCATCAGAAGAATTGTTGTGAGTATCAGTGAAATCTGTAAAAATCTGCCTGTGTTTTTTTTCATAATTATAACCTCTGTTAAAAATTGTAATTTAATGTATAACCATAAATTTTATCTGATGCATTTGTAATATTCTGAGCAAAAAGTGTGCTTCTTAATTTATTACTGCTTAATCTGAAACCTAAATTTAACACTAAATTATTATCAGGAAGTACAAAATTTCCATTCAGCTTTTCTATTTCACCAATAAAATGAATTCCTTCAATTCTTGAATAATCAAAACCAACTGAAGTTGTTGTAAACGATGTTGAATCAAGTGCAAATCCAGGTATATCTTTTATACTTTTAAGCATTGAAGATTTTAATGAAAAGTTTGCTGTAAAAAATGGAGAAACTCTCTCTGTTATTGCAATAAAAAAACTGTTTGCCTTTTCCAGAGTTGAGTATGAAAGCATAAGCTGATCTTTTGGAGTTATATTTGTATAATGTCCGCCAAGACCCACTATTGTTGTTTCATAAACAAATGAATATTTAAAATTTAACGATGTAAGACTTAAAGACTGAGGAGCTACCCCGGTTATATCACTGTCATATTTTAAAAAATTAAATCCAAGCTCCATATTAGGTGTTGCTCCATATGTAAGATGAGTTGTTTTTTCATACTGTTTTGCATCTTTAAATGTCCCCTGATGTTCTATAAGTCCATCTCTGTAAATATAAGAAAAACCTGATACAAGTTCACCTGTCCTTAAAACAAAGGCTGAGGGCGAATTTATTAGTCCGGTTAATCCAGAAGTTGATAAAAATCCACTTCTGTCATAAATATTTGCTGAAAACTGTGCAGGTTTTTTATCACGAAATTCCACCTGCTGGTCTTGTCTTAAGTTTTGTTCAACCTGATTAAATCCCAGCATTTGAAGTTCACGGAAAGTATTTCCATAAACAGCAAAACCTGCTGTAATAATTAGTATCATCAATATTTTTTTCATATTATCCCTCGCATTTATTTATGCAAAACCCAGACCCGTTTATACCGGTTCCTAAAATTCTTCGTTTTTATTATCGGTATATGATTAAATATTCATTACTTTAAAATAAAAAGTGAGCTTAGAATGGTAATCAGTGATGGGTAATGAGTGATCCGAGAAAGCAAAAACGTTATTAACGGATTACGGATTACGGATTACGGATTACTTATAACGGTATTAATTAATATGATAAGAAAATTGAAAATCCTGCTCTGAAATTATATTCATTTCTATCATCCTTGATATAATATGTATTAATTGAAAAAGGAATTTTCCCTCTGTAAACTGACCAGAAATCAAATCCAGCCCCTGAAGTTTTTAAGTCAGCATCGATGTTTGCTAATTTACCTTCACATAAATCATGAAAAATTCTTCCAAAAATTTTAAATCCATAAGTATTTGGAATTTTTTTATCAGCATAATTAACATATAAAGGAAAAACTGCATCAAAATTATGTATGAGCGTTTCTGTGAAATACATTTCAGTTCTAACCCCTCTGACATTAAAATTATGTCTTGTAGATAAAAGTAAAAGTGGATTTAAAAAATCAAGATTATCAAGTTTTTCATAGTTTAAAGAATATTTAAAAACAAAATTCTTTCTGTCAATAAGGTTTCTGTCAAGTTTTATAAAGTATTTTTCAAAATCTTTGTCTCCTTTATAGTAAGTAAAGTTGGTTTCAAATGAAAATAAATTTCTTGTCATTAAAGGGAAATGTTCAGAACTGCCATATCTTTCAAAACTGTATTTTAATTCTCCCCCATATAAACTTCCATCAAATAGAATCAGATTCTGATTTAACGGTGAATACTTTTCATAAAAAGCTCCATACTCAAAATAGGAATTGTAATTTATTTTCTCTTTAAATTTAATTTTTGCTCTTGTTTTTCCGTAAAATTCAGTAAACCCTAGAAAATCCTGCCTGAAATCATATTTAAGGAATTCAACACTGTATGGTTTTTGGACTCTGTTATTAAAATAGGAAGTATCTAAATTGATTTTCCCTGCTCTGGTATTATAAACATTTTTTATAATCAAATTTTCTGTTTCAAGTTCATCCTCAAAAATTGAGAAAAAACCAAATTTCATTTTTTTATCTTCAAATTCAAACCATGGAACCATCATCTGCGGTGATAGATGAGGGCTGTATTTTTTTATTGATTCTGTTATAGTATTTTCTTTTAATAAATTATGCTGTCCGGGCTCGTCAGAATATTCTTTAAAACTGTAAAAAAATTTATTTTTTTCAATTTTTTCTGAAACTAAAATTTTTTTTCTATCGTAATATGTAGTAAAAAAAATACTGTCTGAACTGAAAGCAAACTCAGCTGCATGATAGTTAAAATCAAAAAGTTTCTGTTTGTATTTTTCGTCAACTGTTTTCAGTCCAAAGTTTCCATTCTCATAAATATTTATTACTGGCATTTCTTGATAAAAATCTATCCAGTATCCAGTGTGAGCATAATTGATAACAGGTTTTACAGTTTCTGTATTGATTGAATATTCCATAAGCCGATTATTTTCAGGTTCAAAAAAATAAAGTTTATTATTTTTTATTTTTGACATGAAACCATCAAAAACAGTGGTTTTTTCATTTTCCAGCTCTATTAAATAAACTTTACCTTCACCTGATGAAAAAGTTAAAAAATTATTTTCTCTGTGTGGATATATTCCTGAAAAAGGCAGTTTTGAAACTTTCCCTTTTTCTTTTGTGTAAATTCTGTAAATAAAATTCCCTGAATGTCTTTTTTCAAGTTTTGAAAAAATAACATTTTCTTCTCCATAAAGATTAAATGAATGTATATTTTCTATTCCTTTTATAATTTCAACATTATCTTCTTTGCCAGTTACTAAAAAATTATTCCCTGTCCGGTGTTTTGCAACATAATAAATATTTTCATCAAAAATAACCGGTAATTCTGTATTAAAAAAATTGGTTCTTATATTTTCAGCTTGACTGGAAAATAAATATTTCTTTTCGGCATCAATAAGAAAATCGTTGTAAACATTATTTAATTTTCCGAAAGATTTTTCAAAGCTTGTGTAAAATTTTTTTACAGCTGTTTGCTCTCTTAAAAATTCTGCAACATCTTTTTTTCCATATTTTTCTTGAAGATAATTAAAAAAAAGATAAGAATAAAAATATCCACCTTGACGATTAATGCTATCCCGCCAGTAAAATATATTCAGTTCATTAATATTATACTGGGGAAAAAAATTATATTTTGTTATATAAAAGGGATTGTATTCTTTTGAATAACCTTCAGCATAAGCTTCATAAAACCATAAAGGAATTTTTGAAAGGTTAAGATAATAATCAATTCCTGAAAATTTTTCTTTAATTATTCGAAACTGAAAAACATGAACCAGTTCATGACAGAATAATTCTTCAAAACTGTAATGATTTTTCAAATCAGAAAAAGTATTAATATCAATAAAGCCTTTAAGAGGACTGACTTCTCCTGCCCCTGTGTGATTATTGTTTCTTATTACCACTTTTATTTTACTTTTAATTTCAAAATTTAAATTTTTACTGAGCTCTTTGTATTTAGCTTCTCCAAGTCTCGAAATTTTTTGTATATTATTGAAATTATCGGGGAAATAAAAAATAAAATTTTCTGTTGTTAATACATTATAATTAAATGAAAAAACATTGATACTTAAATAAATTATAAGTAATAGAAATCTAAGCTTTAAGCATTTCATATATAAAGTCTGATGTTTTAATCAGGTCTTCGATTTTAATAAATTCATCAGAAGTATGTGGGTTCATCATGCCTGTACTCATATTTACAGCATTAAGTCCATTTGCATTATGAATATTTGTATCAGAACCCCCGCCTGTTGAAGCGATTTTTGGCTGAGAGCCGACTTTTTCAACTGCATGTTTAATTTCCTGAATGAAAGGAGAATTTTCTGAAAGATTATATGCTTTATACTCATTAATACAAACAGTTTCAAGCTCTGTATTATTTTCTCTGCAAGCTTCTTCCATGGCACTAATCATATCCTTTGTTACTTTTTCAAGCTTTTCATCTGAAAGACTTCTTGCTTCACCTTCAATTTTCACAATGTCAGGCACTATATTTGTTGCTGTTCCGCCATTTATCAATCCAATATTACATGTTGTTTCACTGTCAAGTCTGCCTAATTTCATTTTTGATATTCCGCAGGAAGCTGCATATATTGCATTTATTCCTTTTTCAGGCTCAACGCCTGCATGCGCTTTTTTACCTTTTACAGTAAATTTAATCGAATTCTGTGAAGGAGCTTTAGTAATAATCTGTCCAAAACTGCCACCGCTGTCAAGAACAATAAGATTTTTTAATCCCTGAATAAGAGAATAATCAAAGTGTTTTGCTCCAAGAAGCCCAACTTCTTCGCAAGTTGTAAAAACAAACCAAGCTTCGCGATTACCTTTGTTTTCAGTCTGAATTTTTTTACAGGCTACAATTATTGCAGCAATTCCGCTTTTATCATCTGCTGCAAGAATT
The DNA here is from genome assembly GCA_041654635.1 of Candidatus Muiribacteriota bacterium. Classification (GTDB taxonomy): domain Bacteria; phylum Muiribacteriota; class Muiribacteriia; order Muiribacteriales; family Muiribacteriaceae; genus JBAZDD01. The sequence goes on along the minus strand of JBAZDD010000064.1, from coordinate 292 downwards.
GTGTTTCCTGAAGATTTAATTAAATCATTCTCAATTACTGGTTCAATATTTTTACCTGGTTTTACAGTATCAAGATGACAGCTGAAACCAACAGGAGTTTTATCTGAATTAACTGCTTTCATTTTCACTATAAGATTTGGGCTATCAGAATGTGTTTTTTCCATGGATTTTTTATCAACAAAAATTTCCATATTCAAATTCTTGAAAATATCTGTAAGGTAATTACAGAATTCTTTTTCACTGTATGATTCTGAATCAATTTTAACCAAATCTATAAAGGTTTTAACAATAT
>JBAZDD010000063.1:0-9501 GCA_041654635.1 Candidatus Muiribacteriota bacterium | reverse complement strand
TGACCTCCACAACATTCATGATTATTAATTTTTTCAATATCTTCAATCTTTTCCACATTTAAAGTTTCAACTTCTGAAGATATATTTGAAATTATACCAGAAAGAACTTTAGAAGGTCCAACCTCGATAAATCTATTATAACCGTCTGCTATCATTTTTTCTATCTGACTTTTCCAAATAACTGGGCAATATATCTGTCTTACCATATTTTCCAGTATTCTGTCAGTATTTTTTTCGGAAACAGCTGTAACATTCATATAAAGTTCTACATCTGGAGTATTTACTGTGAATTTTTCAGCAAAATCAGCAAATTCATCAGCCGCCGACTTCATCAATGGTGAATGAAATGGTCCACTAACATTAAGTTTAACCACTCTTTTAACACCAAAAGCTCCTGCTTTTTCTTCAAGAGAACTGAAATCTTCATCTCTTCCAGCAAGTATAATCTGTTTAGGTGAGTTATGAATAGCAATATGATAGCCAGTTTCTCTGCACAAATCTTCAACTTTTGAAAAATCTCTACCCATGAGAGCAACAAGATTACCACCCTTAATTTTAGACATACATTCACCACGTTTTTGAACAAGTTTCAGCACATCTTCCAGAGTTAAAACTCCTGAAGCGTATAATGCTGTATATTCTCCGAGTGAATGTCCGGCAAATCCATTATAATCAGTGAAATTCTTTTTAAGTGTTTCAAAAATTGCAATAGACATTGTAAGTATAGCTGGCTGTGTAATATGAGTCTGGCGAAGTTCTTCATCTGAACCATTAAAACATTTTTCAGTTAATGAAAAACCAAGACAGGAAGAAGCTTTATCAAAAACTTTTCTTGCTTCCTCGTAATTATTATAAAAATCCTGCCCCATTCCTGAATACTGTGAACCCTGACCCGGAAAAACTATGGCTGTTTTCATATATCACTTCCTTTTTCCATTAGTTTTGGAAGTTCTTCTTCTAAAACTGGAAGAATTTTTGATACATCGCCGACTATTCCTAAATCTGCCAATTTATGAATTGGAGCTGTACAATCTTTATTTACGGCAATTATAAAGCTGGAATTTTCCATTCCGGCAGTATGCTGAATAGCACCTGAAATTCCAAGTGCAATATAAAGCTCTGGTCTTACAGTTTTGCCTGTCTGACCTACCTGTCTTTCCTGCGGACACCAGCCTGCTTCTATTACGGCTCTGGAAGCACCAACTTCAGCCCCAAGTTTATCTGCTAGAGCAAAAAGTTTGTTAAAATTATCTTTACTTCCCATACCTCTTCCACCAGAAATAATAATTTTTGCATCCTCAAGATTTACAGTATGTTTTATTTCTTTAACTGTTTCAATTATTTTTACAGCATTCATACAGCATGTAAAATCAACATTTTCTGCAACTATTTCTGCTTTTTCAGGTCTATTATCATAAATTTCTGCTTTCATAACCCCTGGTCTAACTGTTGACATCTGAGGTCTGTTATCAGGACACATAATAGTCGCCATAATATTTCCACCGAAAGCAGGTCTTGTCTGAAGCAGAATTTTCTGTTCATTACAGATTTCAAGTTTTGTACAATCTGCTGTTAAGCCTGTCTTTAATTTATTAGCAACTCTCGGAGCAAGGTCTCTTCCTATGTGAGTTGCACCATAAAGCATTATGTCAGGTTTATATTTTTTTGATAATTCTGTAATTATATGTGTATATACAAGTGTTTCGTAAGTTTCCAGATTATCATCTTCAACTATAATAACTCTGTCCGCACCATATTTTGACAAACCAGCAACAGAATTACCAATATTTTTACCAATACATAATACATCCACATTATAATTTTTACAGTCTGCAAGTTTTCTTGCAGTTGATATCAGTTCAAGTGTAACATTTTTTATTTTTCCTTCAAAAAGTTCTGCAACAACCCAGATATTTTTATATTCAGAAAAATCTTTTTCTTTTTTTTCTGCTATACCATCTGAATAAATTGCTTCTACAGGACAAACTTCAATACAAGCACCACAGGTAGTACATTTATCATAATATATATGGGCTTTCTTGTCGTCAAAACCTATTGCGTTGTAAGGGCAATGAGGAATACATTTTTTACACCCTATACATTTTTCAGCACTGATAATAACTTTCAAGACTTCCCTCCTATCCTTTTAATAAATTGGTTGCAATAACCAGTCTCTGAATTTCTGAAGTTCCTTCGTATATCTGTGTTATTTTTGAGTCTCTGAAAAATCTTTCCACAGGATAATCTTTCATGTATCCATAACCACCATGTATCTGAAGAGCTTTAGTTGCTGCTCTTTCACATGCTTCAGATGCATAAAGCTTTGCCTGAGCTGCTTCAGTACTGAATGGAAGATTATTCTGTTTAAGATATGCAGCTTTATATGTCAGTAATCTTGCCGCTTCAAGTTCGGTTGAAATATCAGCTATCATCCACTGAATAGCCTGTAATCTACCTATAATATTACCAAACTGTTTTCTTTCTTTTGAATATTTTACAGCTACATCAAGAGAACCTGCCGCAATTCCCAGCGCCTGCGCAGCTATACTTATTCTTCCGCCATCAAGAGTCTGCATTGCAACTTCAAATCCCTGACCAACTTCTCCTAAAAGATTTTCTTTTGGAACAATACAGTCAGCCATTACAAGTTCTGCAGTACCTGAAGCACGAATACCCATTTTCTTTTCTTTCACACCAACTGAATAACCAGGGAATGTATTTTCAACAATAAAAGCACACATTCTTCCTCGCTTACCTCTTCTGGTTACCAGTTTTGCAAAAATTATCAATGTATCAGCAACATCTCCACCAGAAATAAATATTTTATTTCCATTAAGAAGATAATGATCACCTTTATCTTCAGCTATAGTCTGCTGATTGAAAGCATCGGAACCAGCTTCTGGTTCAGTAAGACCAAAAGCTCCAAGTTTTTCACCTTTACATATAGGAGCAAGATATTTCATTTTCTGTTCTTCTGTTCCATAATGATATAAAGGCCAGCATGCAAGTGAATTTACTGCAGCAATAATTCCACCTGTAGAAGCACATACTTTGGATAATTCTTCAACAGCTATCATGTATGTAATATAATCAGCACCAGCTCCACCATACTGTTTAGGTATTGTTATTCCAAACAGTCCCATTTTAGCCATTTTTTTAACTGTTTCCCATGGAAATCTTGAATTTTCGTCGATTTCCGCAGCTATTGGTTCAACCTCGTTTTCAGCAAACTCCCTGATTACTCTGCGGAACATTTCCTGTTGGGGAGAGAAACTAAAATTCATTATTCCTCCTCGCTTGTGTTTTGAATATTTTTTTTATTGAACTCTCTTATTTCAACTTCTATTTTGTCAACCATTGACTCTTTTATCATTAAATCTGCAAACTGAATGGCATTTTTTATGGCTCTGCCGGATGATGCACCATGACATATAACAACCGGAGCTTTGACTCCGGCAAGAAGTGCACCGCCATATTCCTGATAATCAAGTGATTTCATTAAAGAACTCATTACTTCTTTACCAACATTAAGTTTTGAAAGTGTATGGAATACGTATTGTGATACTCCTTCCATAGCTTTAAGAACAATATTTCCAGCAAACCCGTCACAGACAACAACATCAGCATTGTCTTCGAGTACTATTGAATTCGCTTCAATGTTTCCAACAAAATTTATCTGAGTATTATTTTTTAATTCTGAATAGGTTTCCTGATAAAGTTTGCTACCTTTAAAATCTTCACTTCCTATATTAAGCAAACCAACTCGTGGTGATTTTATATCGAAAAGAATTTTACCATAAACTGAACCAAGAATTGCAAAATGTGAAAAATAAACAGGCTTGCAGTCTGCATTGGCTCCGACATCCAGTAATAGAGAGGGCTTGTTAATCCCTGGTATTACCACGCCGATAGCCGGTCTTTCCACGCCTTCAATTTTGCCGAGTTTCATATAGCTTTCCGCAACAACTTTTCCAGTATTTCCGGCTGAAATAAAAGCATTTCCCTGACCATTTTTTAAAAGCTCAATACCTTTACTTATGGAAGTAGAAGAATTTCTTTTAATTTTATATTCTTCTGCTTTGTCAAATTTTATATTTTCAAATTTAATTTTTTCAGAATTCCATAAATAAGGTTCGGCTTTTTCTTTATCTCCTACAAGTAGAAAATTAAGATCAGGGAACTCTTTTTCGGCAAGTTTTACACCATTTAAAATTTCTTCTGGTGAATTGTCACCGCCCATTATGTCAACTATTACTGTTTTTGTCATTACTCTTTTACTTTAATTATGTTTTTACCTTTGTAAAAGCCGCATGCAGGACATACTTTGTGAGGCATTACTGGCTGACCACAGTCTTTGTTTGAGCATGTTGCCAGATTTGAAGCCATATCAGCTTTCCAATTGGAAGCTCTTCTTTTATCTCTTCTGCTTTTAGAGTGCCTACTTACTGGATTTGGCATATAAATTCCTCCTGGTTATATCGTTTTGGTGTAATAAGTATAAATATCAAATGTCACGCTGTCAAGTTTTTTATAATTCTTTCTGCTTCTTTTGCAATTACTAATTCTTCATCAGTAGGCATTACAAGAACTTCTACAGATGATTCCTCTACGGAAATTCTACCTTTTTTTCCTCTTATAGTCTGATTATTTTTTTCATTTGAGAACACAATACCTAAATTTTCCATATCTTTTAAAGTGTTTTCTCTTAAAATAAAATCGTTTTCTCCAACACCACCTGTAAATACTATTGCATCAACACCATTCATTACAGCGCTGTAAGAACCAATATATTTTTTCAATCTGTGTGCAAGCATTTTATATGTAAGAATACATACTTCGTCACCAGCCAGATAACCATCTTCGATTTCTCTCATATCATTTGATTTTTCTGAAATACCATGAACCCCACTTTCCTTGTTAAGAATATTATTGACTTCTTCCAGTGACATTCCAGCATATTCCTGAAGATAAGTAACAATTGCAGGGTCAATATCGCCACATCTTGTTCCCATTATTAATCCTTCAAGAGGAGTAAATCCCATTGAAGTTTCAACTGATTTTCCATTTTTTACAGCCGCAACTGAACTTCCATTTCCAAGATGACAGGTTATGATTTTTAAATCTTCAATACTTCTTCCTAAGAATTCTGCAGCCTGATTTGCAACAAAAAAGTGAGAAGTTCCATGAAATCCATATCTTCTTATACCGTGTTTTCTATAAAGGTCATATGGAAGACCATATAAATAAACATGTTTTTCCATTGTCTGGTGAAAAGCTGTATCAAAAACTCCAGCCTGTTTAACATCAGGTAATATTTCTCTGCAGGCCTCAACACCTTTAATATTGTGAGGATTATGTAATGGCGCAAGATTAATACACTGTTTCATTGTTTCAAGAACTTCGTCAGTAATATAAACTGAATCAGCGAATTTTTCACCACCATGTACCAGTCTGTGACCAATAGCTGCAATTTCTTCAATTTTTTGAATACATCCAATTTTTTCATCGGTAAATGTTGATAATATTTTTTCAATTGCAATAGTATGATTTTCAACAGGCAGTATTTCTTTTATATCATGGTCACCTGATTTATATTTGAAAATTGCATCCTGTTTTCCAATTCTTTCAACAATACCTTTTGCAAAGACATGGTCACCCTCTCTCAACTGATATTTTACAGAAGATGAACCACAATTTAATACTAAAATTTTCATTACTTAATCCTCCCGAATATATCTAAAAAATTTTTAACATTACAGCTTAACTGCTATTAATATATACAAAAAAAATTTTAACCCGTCAAATAAATTTAAATCTTATTTCCACAAGAACCACAGAATTTACTTATTGAATTGTTTACAGCACCGCATTTGCCGCATTTAACGCCAGGCTCTTTTCTGGAAATTATCCCTGACATTGCATACTCTGCCAGTTCTGCAATTTTTTTATTAAAATTAATAGATAGTTTTCTTATTTCTGGAAGTAAATCTTCCTTACCAATGTATCCGAATATATCAAGTAATTTAAGTAAAAGCCGTTCGTTTTTTGTTTTTAGAAAAAATCTTTTAAGAATTTCATAACTTTCATTATTATTTATTACATAAAGCGTATGAACAACACTTTCCTGAATATAAGTATCATTTGTATCAAGAAGTTTTTCAAAAACTCTGAGCATTCTTTTATCACCGAAATAATATAATGCTCTTGCTGCATTAATTTTAACTCTTGAGTTTGAATCCTTCAATAAATTTACCAGTACTGGAATAAACTCTTTCATGTTTGATTTTTCGCATACTTCAACAGCATTTGCCCTTACCCGAGAATCCTTATGATAAAGACATTCTTTAATATAATTTACAAATTCTTTTTCTGAAAAATTGGTTAAAATTTTAACAAGAGTTGCTTTAATATAGTTATCATCATTATCTCTGAAAATATAAAAAACTTTTTTTATAATTTCAGCATTTTTTATTTTAGCAACAATTTCCAGAATTTTAACAATAATAAAAATATTTTTTTCCTGCTGTAATTTTTGAACAAGTATTTCACCAAAATCATTTACAGGATTTTCTTCAATAAAATTTAATGCACTGTACACTTCAGAAGTGTTTTCTGAAAAAATTTTAGATTTAAACTCTTCAATATTCATTTGTTTACCTTTTATTGTCGATATTTTTTTAAATCTTAACAAAAATAAAGGAGATTTATATGATAATACATTTTCTCGATAATGGCAAAATCAAATTAAATAATGAAGTAATTGATGAAAAAAATACAGATATAATAATGAATGAAATTAAAAAAGAGCTTGCAGACAAAGTAAAAAAAGATTAAATTTTTACTTTAGTCTGTATTTCTCTTATAGTTTTTGTTGCCCAGTAATGAACCTCTTTATTATCAGAATTCACAACTTCCATTAGAGGTTCTAAAGCAGAATCACCAATTTTAACAAGTGCCTTGGAAGCATTACTTCTGATATTGAGATTAGAATTTCCAAGAGCATTTATAAGTGATGGTATGGATTTTTCAGTTTCAGCAAGAGCTTTTACAGCTCTTGAAGCACTTTCGTCTTCCTCTCCAAGTATTTTAATCAGGATTTCAATAGATTTTTCATCACCAATACTTCCTAAGGCAATAATCGCAAAAAATCTGACTTTTTCTTCAGGATGATTTAAAGTGTCTTTAAGTTTTTCTACTGCTAAATCGCCCATCTGACCTAAAACTTTGGCAACCCAGTATGCTATTTCTTCATTATGATCGCCTAATACACGGATAAGAGGATCTATTGCTTTCTCATCACCTATTTTACCCAATGCTGTTGCAGCGTATTTTCGAACCCAATCATTATTATCATTCAAAAGTGCGTTTATAAGTGCTGGTATTGCTTCTGTACATTTTATAATACTAACTCCATAAGCGACAAGATATCTTAATTCACCATCGTTACTGTATGTAAGAAGTTCTACAAGAAGTGGTATATCTTTAGGAGCAATTTCTTCAAATACTTTTCTAGCCCAGAATCTTATATCATCATTCTGCGAAAGAAGTGATTTTAAAATAGGTACCAATGCCATACTTCCAAAATTTTTGAGAGCATTTGCAGCACTGTTTCTTACAGGCCAAGCTTCATCTGCAAGAGCATTTATAAGAGGAAAAATAGCTTTTTCGTCACGGAATTCACCTAATGCCATTACAGCATACATTCTCAAGTCTTTCGAGCTTTCTCTTAAAATTCGTATAAGTTCAGGCAAAGCAGGTTCACCTATTTTACCAAGCACAGTCGCTATCCAGTATTTTGTATTTTCATCATCTGTTTCAAGATTTTTTACAAGGTTAGGAATACAGGATTCTCCAATATTTACAAGACCTTTTGCCGCACTCTTTCTCACAAGCCACAATTTATCCTTAAGTACTTTTATAAGTGGTTCAATAGCAAAATTGGATTTAGTCTTTCCAAGAAATTCAGCCGAAAGCATTTTCAGATTTCTGTTTTCTGACTCTAATAAATTTACCATAATTGTAATTTTTCTACTGTCAAGACTTTCAATTACTTTTTCAACTTCTGATTTAACATGCATTGGTGCATTGTTTAAAAAAAGAAGCATTGGTTCGATTACAGCCGGACCGACTTTAATAAGAGCATCTACTGCATTCTGTCTGACATTATGAGACTCGTCAACCAGACATTTAAGTAAAACTTCTATTGCTTTTTTATTTGAACTTTCTCCAAGCGCTTCTGTAACAAGAATACTTACATCTTTATTGTTGAATTTAAGAAAATGTTCTAATACCGCAATACCTTTATCTCCCATTTTTGAAAGAGCTTTAGTAAGCCAGTAAGCTGAATTGTAATTTGCTTTTTTCAAAGATTCAATTATTTTTTCAATAGCAGCATCACCTTTTTTCACAATACTGTTCATGGCATTATTACAGACATTCCATGAGTTATCATCCATATAACCTAATAAAATATCAACTGATTCTTCCTCAGGATTTTCGCCAAGTGATAAAGCTACATAGGATTTTATTGTTTTAGATTTATTTGCAGTTTTTTCAAGAATTTCAATTATCTTTTTACCTGGTATTGCTCCAACAGTTTGAATTGTCCAGAAAACTATATCATCATTATCAGTATCAAGTAATTTGTCCAGTTCATCCAGAATATCAGGATTTGTCTGAGCAAGTTCTTTTAATCTTTTAGATGCTTCTTTACGCTTCAACCACGAGCTGTCTCCAAGTTCCTGAATCAAATGCAAATATTCGCTCATTTTTAACCCTCTTTTTTGATAATTTGAATTGAATCTTCTCCGTCAATTTCAGTGACATTAATCTTTAAATACTCTTTTCTTGATACTCTCAGTCTGTTTCCCGTAAAATCAGCACTTACCGGATAAATTCTGTTTCTTGTATCACCAATAACACAGAGTTGTATCGATAAAGGTTTCCCTCTGTCCAGAATGGCTTCCATGGAAGCTCTTACAGTTTTACCAGTATTTAAAATATCATCAATTACAATAAGATTTTTATCGGAAAAACTGAAATCTATAGCCTGTCCATAAAGAAGTGGTTCACCCGATATTTCAGTCTGATCATCTCTGTATAGAGAAATATCAAGTTCACCTATGGGTATTTCAAAACCCTCATTATTTCTTATATAATCTGCCAGTCTTTTAGCAAGAGGAACCCCTCTCTGTTTAATACCAATAAAAGCAAGCGATTTGATATTATCAATATTTTTTTCCACTATCTGAAGCGCCAGCCTTTTTAAAATTCTTTCAAACTCCTCTTTTCCAATAATAGTTTTTGCAATCATTTCTTAGACTTCTTTCCTGTTTTTGTGGCAGATTTTTTTGATTTTGTTTTTGTAGGTTCAGGTTTTTTAGCAGTTTTTGGTTTTGAAGCTTTTTTATCAGATTTTGCAGTAGTTTTAGTATTTTTTTTACCTTCAACTTCAAAAACAATTTTATCTTCTTCAGTTGAAACACTTGTCAGAAGCACGTC
>JBAZDD010000062.1:0-9511 GCA_041654635.1 Candidatus Muiribacteriota bacterium | reverse complement strand
TGAATTTTAGAATATGTCCAATAAGACACATTTTTGTGTTTTCACTCATATAATCAAGATATTTTAATCCTTTCCAGATTTCATTAATGCTCAAATCGCCAATTTTTCTACTCAAACTCTCTCCTGTTTCTTCATCAATATTCTGTGTTAATGGCTGATTATCAACAGCTTTTATAATTCTTTCAAGTTTATCAACATCATTTATTTCAATATCAGATACCATTGTAAGAATAACATTAAAAAATTCCGGATTTGATTCTTCTTCAAGAAAAATAATCAAATTTTCAATAAAATTCAAAGGATTAATCATTGCTTCAAGAATTACTCTGTATTTTGGATTTTCAACAGCTTGAAAAAGTTTTTCATATTCTCTCAGTTTTGCTCTCTGAACATACAAAGCAGAAAGAAGTTTTGCTGCACAATTATCATTAAAAATTTTTTTCAATTTTGAAATCAGCAATTTAATATCAGGAACAATATCAGATTTTTCAAGAATTATGCACGCAGTTTCAATATCTTCTTCTTTTTCAAACCTTTCCTTGAAAAAATTTGTCAGATGACTCATCGAAGGAATATTTTCGCAGGCTGCCTGTTTAAGAAGAACATTCTGTGAACAAAGTGCTTTTTTAAAATCTTCTTCTGTTTCAAAATTCACATCATTTTTTGTTTTTTCAACCTCGAGCGGAAACAAAACTTCATCAACATTACAGCTTTCAGCTATATCATACTGAGATAAACTTTTATAAAAAAGCGTATCTCTTAAAATTTTAAGACAGAATTCATCAACAGAAAGTGTTCTGGTTAGTTTTTTAAGGATTTTTTCTCTTTTTTTTATATTAAATATTGTCAGTTTATTTGCTTTTTTAATGAGATAGTCTTCGTTGTTTGCTTTTCTGTAAATATATATAAAAAGAGAACAAAAAATTAAAAAAAATAAAATATATACAATAATATCCATATTTATTATTTTCGGAATTTTTCTTGAAAAACAACAGTTAGTACATATACAATTTAACAATGCAGGATAATTACAATTATTTTTCAGGAATATATGATGAGCTTATGGAATCAGTTCCATACGATGAATGGGCTGGCTTTATTCATAATATTATTGTTAAAAACAACAGAAAAGCGCTCCATATTCTTGACGCTGGTTGTGGAACAGGCAATATAATTTATATGCTGAAGAATAATTATAACTTTGAAGGATTTGATATTTCTGAAAAAATGCTCAATGTATGTAAATCTAAAAATCCTGAAGTTTCTGTCTGGATTGATGATATTGCCCAGTTCAACACTCAAAGAACTTATGATGTTATTTTGTGTATTTTTGATACTGTGAATTATCTTGATTCCTATACTGGTTTTGCTTCTTTTATAAATCGCTGTTATCAGAATCTTAATAAAAATGGAATAGTAATTTTTGATATTATCACTAAGGAAAAAATTACCAGTTTATTCAAAAACAATATTTTTACACTCGAAAATAGAAATATTTACTGTATATGGTATAATAAGTTTTTGACAGATAGTATTTTTGTTAATACACTTGATTTTTTTGTCCATGAAAAAAATGGACTTTACAGAAAAGTAAAAGAAATTCATAAAAGAAGACTTTTTGATAAACAGATACTTATTGAAACAGCTCTTGAGTCTGGGTTTAAAAAAGTCGAAACATATGATGGTTTTACTCAAAAAAAAGATAAAAAGAAAAGTGAACGTATAGTATTTGTTCTTAAAAAGGGGGCATAATAGCCATGATTAAAAAATATGTTTTAGACACAAATGTTCTTATTTCAGACAGTGATGCTATTTATAATTTTGAAGATAATGAAGTTATTATTCCACTTATCGTATTAGAAGAACTCGACAGATTAAAATCAAATGCTGGTTCTGCAGGAGCAAACGCGAGAAAAGTTCTTAAAAATTTTGATAAACTCAGAGAAAAAGGCAGTCTTATTAAAGGGGTTGAGGTTGGTAATGGTGGTATTCTAAAAATCGATACTGAACATACTAATCTTCATGACGAAATCCCTGCTTCTCTTGATAGAAACTCCCCTGATAATTATATTATAAGTGTTGCCTATGCTCTTTCAAAAGAATCAAAAGAACCTGTTATTATTGTCAGCAACGATATTAATGTAAGAGTAAAAAGTAACGCAATCGGTGTTAAAGCTGAATCCTATGAAAGCAATAAAGTTAATTTTCTTGATGTTTTCAAAGGATTTCAGGTATTGAAAGTTGAAAAAGACCTGCTTGATAAATTTTATAAAAACGGCGAACTTGAACTCCCGGAATATAATTTTACTCCAAACGAATGCGTACTACTTAAAGTTGAAAAAACCGGTCATTCAGCTCTTGCTAAATATTCATATAAAGATAAAAAATTAATTCCTCTTTATCATATTTCATCCAAACCATGGGGAATTGATGCAAGAAATCTTGAGCAGAGATTTGCAATTGAACTTTTAATGAGCACTGATATTCAATGTGTTTGTCTTATTGGTACAGCTGGTACAGGGAAAACTCTGCTTGCTCTGGCTGCCGGTCTTGAAAAAGTGCTTGGTGAAAAGGTATATAAAAGACTTATTGTAAGTCGTCCGGTTATACCAATGGGAAAAGATATTGGTTATCTTCCTGGAAGTAAAGACGATAAAATGGGCTCCTGGATGCAGCCAATTACTGACAACCTTGATTTTCTATTTGGTGCTGATATTAAAAAAGAATATAATTATCTTTATGAAAATAAACTTATACAGGTTGAAGCACTTACCTATATTAGAGGAAGAAGTCTTCCTGACAGTTATATAATTATTGATGAAGCTCAGAACCTTACTTCACACGAAGTTAAAACCATAATCACAAGAGCTGGTGCTAATACAAAAATCGTATTGACCGGAGACCCTTTCCAGATAGATATTCCATACATTGATGAATCAAACAACGGTCTGTCCTATACAGCTGAGAAGTTTAAAAACGAACCAATAGCTGGTAGAATTGTTTTAAATAAAGGTGAAAGAAGCTCACTTGCTTCCAAAGGTGCTGAATTGTTATAATTAATATTAATTCACAGTAAATGTTACAGCATCTGAAAAAAGTAATTTTAATAAAAAAATAAGTTTTAAGGGAGTGTATTATGTTTAATCCGGAAATTTTCTATTCCGAATCAGCAAAGTCAATGAAAGCTTCGGTTATCAGAGAACTTTTGAAACTGACAAGAAAACCCGGGATTATTTCTTTTGCAGGCGGTTTACCTGCACCTGAAACATTTCCAGCAGAAAAAATCAAGGAAATAACTTCCAGTCTTATTGAAACAAAAGGTTCTCTCATGATGCAGTATGGTCCAACAGAAGGTGACCCGGATCTGAAAGAACAGATTTTGGACTATTTGAAAGAAGATAATCCTGATGTTGAACTTACTCAGGATAATATTCTTGTAACAACAGCTTCACAGCAGGGACTTGATATTATTGGAAAACTTTTCATTAATCCAGGCGATTCAATAATGGTTGGATTACCTTCTTATCTTGGTGCATTACAGGCATTCAATGCTTACAGATGTGAATTTATCGGTGCTCCGCTTGATGATAACGGTATATTGACTGATGAAATTGAAAAAATAATCAAAGAAAGAAAGAAAAATAATCTTTCAATTCCAAAATTCATATATGTAATTCCTGATTTTCAGAATCCAGCTGGTATCTGTATGAGTCTTGAAAGAAGAAAAGCTCTTATTAAAATTGCAGAAACATATAATATAACAATTATTGAAGACAGTCCATATAAAGAATTAAGGTATGAAGGGAAAAGTATTCCTTCTATCTTATCTCTTGATAAAAACGGACATGTTATTTCACTGTTTACTTTTTCAAAAACCATGTTGCCTGGTTTGAGACTTGGCTGGGCTGTAAGCAGAAATACTTCTTATATACAGAAGCTCACAATTATAAAACAGGCTGTTGATTTATGTACTCCTCCTTTTACTCAGGCAATTGCTGCCGAATTTCTTAAAAGAGGATTTTTAAAAAGTCAGATTAAAAACAACGTTGCTTTTTATAAACAAAAACAGAAAGCTATGCTTGAAGTTCTGGATAAATATATGCCTAAACTTGAAGGTCTTAAATGGACAAAACCGGAAGGTGGAATGTTTTTATGGCTTACTCTTCCTGAACACATGAATGCTGACGAATTATTCGTTAAAGCAGTTGATGAAAAAGTTGCTTATGTAATAGGGTCAGCTTTCTACTGCAATGGTAAAGGGCAGAACACTATGAGAATAAACTTCTCATATCCAACTCTTGCTGAAATTGAAGAAGGTATTAAAAGACTTGCAAATGTTATTGAAAAAAATGCAGGTCAGCCCAAAGAACGTTCTAAATAAAAAATATGGTAAAAATAAAAAATGAATTTGCCTCAAATACGCAGGCTGTCAGCGTTAACAAAGCAGGCGACCTGCGTATTGGCGAATTTCTTAAAACCAGAGTGCTTGGTTTTTCAGATGGAAAACCCGTAATTTCAATAAAAGGTGAAATTCTCACAGCAGAATCAAAAGTGGCACTCAAACCTAATCAGGAATTGACTGTTTATGTTGAAAAAAAAGAAGAAGGGAAAACTTTTCTCAAAATTGTCGATTCAACACAGACCGACCCTGATTCAAAAATATTAAATCAGCTTGTTTCAAGAAATCTTCCCGGACATTATTTTAATGTTGTCAAATCACTTATGGCTGACGGATTGTCCATGGAATCTTCAATATCAGCTGCAACAAGAGGTTTTCAGAATTATCCTGCTGTCCTCGACCTTTACAGGAGTGGCGATTTTTTCAGTGGAAAAATTACAGATTTTTTAAAGCTGATTGATTTTATTGAAAAAAATCTTGAAAATGACCTTGTCTCTAAATTCATGGATAAGTTTATTTTAAAAAATCCTTCAAAAGAAGAAATAATTGATTATGTTAAAAATTCGTTAAACTCATTTGAAAACAAACTTTTGAAAAATACTGATATTTCAGGTGATTTAAAAAATTTTCTCATGCAGTCAACAAAACCGGAAATAGAAAATATTATTAAATTTATCGATTTAAACAATGTTTTAAACTCAAATAATAAGTATGAAGCAATAATTAACATTCCTTTTTTTAACGAAAATAACCAAAAATCCTTTTCTCAGCTTGAATTAAAAAGTGAAGGCAGTTTTAAAAATAAAAAAACTGTTAATATTTTTTTTATACTCGATATGTCAAATGCAGGTCTTTTACAGATTGATGCTCTTTATTACATAGAAGGTAAAAATCTTACTGTGAATTTTTATTCTGAAAAAGAAAATTTTCTTTCTCTTATTAAAGAAAATATTTCAATGCTGACTGAACCTTTAAAAAAACGTGAACTCAACGTACTTGTAACCACTTCACTTTTAAAAAAGAAAAATGATGAAAATGTAAAAAAAACAAATAAAATATCTTCTACTTACTCTGATGTTAATAATAAAAAAGGGGTTGATATTAAAGCATGAAAAAAAAAGCAGTTGCAGTCAACTATAATCCTGTAAATAAAAAAGATGCTCCAAAAGTTATTGCAAAAGGTGAAGGTACTACTGCAAAAAAAATCATTGAAAAAGCCGAAGAACTTGGAATAGCTATACATGAAGACCCTGATATTGTTGAAATTCTTTCAAGAGTAAATCTTGGTGATGAAATTCCTCCTGAATTATATGAAACAGTTGCAGAAATTCTTGTTTTTGTGTACAAATTAAATAAAAGTATTTAAAAATTTAAAGAAAATTCTTAAAAATGATATTTTGAAAAGGAATTATTTATGAGCATTACAAAAGCATTGATAAATCTTTCTAATCTGGAATTCAATCTTAAAAATATAAAATCTAAAACAGGGAAAAAAATACTGCTTGCTGTAAAAGCCAATGCTTATGGTCATGGAGCGGTAAGAGTTTCACAGTTTGTTCAAAAGAATAATCTGGTTGATTATGTTGGAGTTGCTACTCTTGAGGAAGCTCTTGAATTGAAAAAAAACAATATTACTCTGCCTGTTTTGAAATTCAGTCAGCCTCTTGAAGAAGAATTAAATTATATCGTTGATAACAACATAGAAACAGCATTGTATTCGCCTGAAATTCTTCAGAAAATGAATTCACTTGCGATAAAAAAAAATAAATCAGTTCAAATACATGTAAAAATTGACACCGGAATGGGAAGAGTCGGTTTACAACCTGATGAATTAGGTGATTTTCTGACACTGCTTTCAACAATGACCATGATTAATCTGAAAGGGGTGATGACTCATCTGGCAAGTTCTGATTCTGATAATCATGAATTTACTTTAAAACAGCTTGAACTTTTCAGATTAAGTCTTGAGCTCATCAGACAGAGTGGATTCAATCCGGAATTAATACATGCTGCAAACAGCGGAGGAATTCTTCAGTTTGAAGAAAGCTATTTTGACATGGTAAGACCTGGAATTATGGCTTATGGATATTATCCTTCGCCCGAAGTAAAAAAATCTATTGAAATAAAACCAGTTATGACACTTGTGAGTAAAATTTCATATATTAAAAAAGTTCATACAAATACCCCTATCAGTTATGGTGGAACTTACAGAACTTTTGAACCTTCTTATATTGCAACAATTCCAGCAGGATATGGCGATGGATATTCAAGAAGTCTAACTAACAGAGGGAAAGTTATGATTTCTGGTCTGGAATTTAAAATTGCAGGACGCGTCTGTATGGATCAGTTTATGATTGACATTGGAAAAAATGAAGCTGGGGTTAAAGTGGGCGATGAAGTTGTACTTTTCGGCTCAAAAGGGCAAAACTCTGTAAGTCTTGATTATCTCTGTTCTGTTATAGGAACAATTCCCTATGAACCTCTATGCAACATCGCCCCGAGGGTGGAAAGATATTATTCTGAATCAGAAAACTGAAATTCTTAAAACTCTTCTTTTTTTGAGAATTTCAAGCTGTCTTGATGTTATTTTCTTTCCAGCTTCAAGAAGACATACACCACACTGATAAATTGGTTTTGACAGTTTCATACCTTCTTTTACATTGTGAATTAATAATTTTGTTGACATAATCCCTCCCTGGGTTTGCTCTCCGCATCCATGCGTTTTTTATTATTTCTCTTTTTACAGCTTAACTAATATTTATCGGATAATTGTTTTTAAAACTTTAAAAAAAAGAAGCCGGTCTGTAAAAACCGGCTTCTGTATGGGCGGGGTATGACCTGACCACTGGTTATTCAAGTAATTTATTTTCTGTTAAATTTATTCATAATATTTTTTTTATCAATCATTCTGTTTCTTAATCCTGCATTTAAAACAAATGGAGCTTTTTCTACTATTTCATCAAAACTCATATTATCTAAATTTTCTGGAGTTATTTTTTCAGCTGGTCTGTTTTCTTTCATATATTTCATCATTTCAAGTCTTTCTTCTTTATCAAGTTTTCCATCTTCATCTTTATCAAATTTTTTAACCATTTCTTCATGTTTTTTTATCATAAGCTCTTTTGTAAATGCTTTTAAGGCTTCCATTTCACTTTCTGACAAAACACCATCCGCATCTGTATCAAATTTTTCCATTACAGCTTTTGGAAGTCTTGGTTTTCTATTTCTCTTCTCAGAGTTTTCTTTTCTATTTTCAAATCTTTCTCTAATTTTTTCTTTTCTGTAATTAATCATACCATCAAAAAATTCTTCTTTAGAAAGCAGATTGTTTCTGTCTGTATCAAAAATCTGAAACATGTTAAAAAGTTCTTCGTGTTCAAATCCCTGTTCAGCTGGTCCTCTCTGCCTTAAATTTCTTGCATTGTTAAACTGAAATGAAAAAACAGTAATACCCATTAAAAGTACAACAACACCTAACATTACATATAATTTTTTCATATTGTCCTCCTGTTTGCGTTTTTATGTTTTTTACGCTTTCAAATATTTATACAAATAGTGTGCCAAAAAATAAAACGGCTTAAAAAAGCCATTTTTTTCAAAAGATGTCAAAGATTTTTCTGACGTTTTGACAGAAAGTGTCAATTTTGGAAATTCTTAATAAAAATTATGTATAAAATCAAAATTGACAAATACATAAAAAAGAAAAAAATATCATTTAAGGAGAATCCAAGTTTATTATAATGCGTTCTCTTCCCGCCACCTCGATAACATCTGGCTTCCATTGCAACAGCAATTTCTTCTGCCCGGTAAAATGAGTTGACAAAAAGTGGAATTAAAAGTGGTGGATAACTCATAATTCTTTTTATAAAGTTTCCTGACTCAAAATCTGCCCCTCTGCTTTTCTGTGCTTCCATAATTTTATTCATTTCATTAAACAGCACAGGTATAAATCTTAAAGCAAGAGAAAGCATTAATGCAAACTCTTCAACTGGAAATCTGAAAATTTTAGCTGGATATAATATTTTTTCAAAACCCCATGCTATATCAACTGGTAAAGTTGTTAATGTAAGCAGTGAATTTAAAAGAATTAGAAGAAATAATCTTATAAATATTGTTGAAGCATTTATCAATCCAAGTGATGTTATTTTAAGAAAACTGTACTCAAAAAGTATAACCCCTTCCTGAGTAAAAAATATATGCATTATAAATGTAATAATAAGGAAAAAAATAATACTTTTCATACCTTTTAATATGGCTTTAAATGGAAGTTTAAAAATAAAAAAAAGTGTTATAAGACCGGCTCCTAAAATCAGTATAGTATTCAAATCTTTTGTCAAAAGAATAAGTGTCATAATCACTATACAGAAAATCAGTTTATTCAATGGATTAATTTTATATATGAACGTATTTCCAGGTACATACTGACCAATCAGTAAACCACCATTCATAAATTCTCCCTCTGACTTAGTTGAAGTTTTCTTTTTTCTTCAACAATCCATCTGAATGGTTTTTCAAGTCCCAGTTCTTCCATTTCAAATTTTGAATAATTTTTCATAAAACTTTCTGTTTTGCCATTATAAACAGTAACTGCTTTTTTCAACACTATAATTTTATGACTTATTTCATCTATGAAGTCTGCGTCATGTGAAATTAATATAATAGTTTTACCCTGTCCGTTAAGTTTTAAAATAAGCTCTTTTAAGGCAATTAAACCTTTATTGTCCAGCCCTGCTGTTGGTTCATCAAAAATTAAAATTTCAGGTTCATATGCAAGTATTGAGCATATTGCTACTTTTCTTTTTTCGCCACCGGAAAGTTCAAAAGGATTTCTGTTTTTATATTTATTAAAATCAAATCCATAGTTATCACAGGCTTCTTTTGCTTTCTTAAGAGCATGTTTTGTGTGCATTCCAAATTTCAATCCTGCATAAATCAATTCTTTTTTAACACTCGACTCAAAAATTTGATGGTCTGGATATTGAAAAATCATTCCAACTTTTTTTCTGAGCTCTTTAATATTAAGTTTAGAATCAAAAACCTGACCTGAAACTTTAATTGTTCCCGAAGTATTGACAAGCAGCCTGTTTATCATTTTTATAAGTGTAGTCTTAC
>JBAZDD010000061.1:0-9583 GCA_041654635.1 Candidatus Muiribacteriota bacterium | reverse complement strand
ATAAGTTTCACCCGCGTTTCATTATTCTATTGTATTTATTTGTGTTTTTTGATAAGTTATTAAATGAAATTTAATAATGTAGGAGAATATATGGAAAAAATCTGGTTAAGCGACATTGCTTCGCATTATGGCAAAAAAGTTAAAATTTCAGGTTGGGTTTTTAATAAACGCTCAAGCGGAAAAATCAAATTTCTTCTTGTCCGTGATGGCTCCGGTGTGTGTCAGGCCGTACTTTCAAAATTCGATGTATCTGAAGAAATTTTTTCAAAACATGAAAATATTTCACTGGAAACTTCTGTTGAAATAATTGGAACTCCAAAACACGAGCCAAGAGCTGCCGGCAATACAGAAATTCTTATAGAGGATATAAATATTATAGGAATGAGTGAAAATTATCCTATCGGAAAAAAAGAACATGGTGTGGAATTTCTTCTTGATAACAGACATTTATGGCTGCGTTCCACCCAGCAGAGAGCAATAATGAAAATAAGGCATGAAGTTATTAAAGCTTCAAGAGATTTTCTTAACAATCTTGGGTTTATAAACATGGATTCTCCAATATTTACACCTTCTGCCTGTGAAGGAACCACAACACTTTTTCCAGTTGAATACTTTGATAAAACAGCATATTTAAGTCAGAGTGGACAATTATACAACGAAGCACATGTAATGGCACATGGAAAAGTTTACTGTTTTGGTCCAGTATTCAGGGCTGAAAAATCAAAAACCAGAAGACATCTTACAGAATTCTGGCAGATTGAGCCGGAAATTGCATGGATTAACCTTGAGCAGAACATGGAATTACAGGAACAGATGGTATGTTATATTATTAAATCAGTTCTTGATAATAGAATGAACGAACTTGAAATTCTTGAAAGAGATATTGATTTTTTAAAAAACATTAAAGCTCCATTCCCAAGAATATCTTATACTGAAGCTGTTGAAATACTTCAGAAAAAAGGTTCTGAAATAAAATGGGGTGATGATTTTGGTGCTCCAGATGAAACAATTCTGGTTCAGGAATTTAAAACTCCTATTTTTGTCCACAGATTTCCAATTAAAATAAAAGCTTTTTACATGAAACCAGACCCGGAAAATCCCGAACTTGCTCTCGGAGTCGATATGCTTGCTCCTGAAGGTTATGGTGAAATTATCGGTGGTGGAATCCGTATTGATGATAAAAACCAGCTTCTTGATAAAATTCATGAGCATAATCTTGATCCTGCAACATTTAAATGGTATCTGGATTTGAGAGAATTCGGAAGTGTCCCTCATGGTGGCTTCGGTATGGGGATTGAAAGAACAGTTGCGTGGATTTGTGGTATTTCTCATATAAGAGAAACTATACCATTCCCAAGAACAATTTACAGACTTGAACCTTAAAACACTGACCGGGGAGAAATCCCCGGTTTATTTTTTTCTTAATGCATTTATATAATTTTCTACCAGATTACTCAACTCAAAGCTATCTTTAACAAGCGGTCTTGCTTTTATCATATTTTCAAGCGCTTTATCTTTTTCACCCATTAAATCATATACAATTGCACTTCTTATAAACGGGTCAGGCTCCCTTCCATCTATGAGTATTGCATTTGAATAGGCTCTCACAGCCTCTCTGTTTCTTCCAAGCTTTTCATAATTCAAACCAAGATTATAATGAATGTTGAAATCCGCGCCTTTTATAAGAAGAGCCTGATTTAAAATATTAACAGCATTTTCAAAATCTTTTTTTTCATGGAAAACTGCTGCAAGATTGTTGAAAGCAGGAATAAAATCAAATCTCAGCTCTATGGATTTTTCAAAAAACTCCTGAGCTTTATCAAGATTATTCTGTATTTTATAAATAACTCCAATCTTGTTATTTAAATCATAAGAGTCCGGGAAGTATTTCAAAGCTTCAGTATAATTAATCAGAGCATTATCATATCTGTGTCTGTCAAGAAAATTATCCCCTACTGTTTTGTATTTTAAATACATATTATTATCAAGTGGTGTATAACTTCTTACATACTGACCTTCAAATATTTCTTCTGTCTGAGCTGGAAGAACATCACACACTGAGCAAAGTATTCTGTTATCAACCACAATATATTCACCACCAGCCGGACATTTTTTTTCTTCAGATAAAAGTCCCATTTGAATTAGTTTTGCCACATCAAAATCATAGTCAAAAGCTTTATAATTATTTAACTCAGGTATTATTTTATAATCAAATGAATTATAGAAAAACTCTTTCATATTTTCAAGATTTTTTGCTTCAAAATAGGCGTTTTCAAGAAGCTTTACATTAAGATAACACTCATATTCAGCTGTAAATCTGTTATCAAATTCTTCACCCGGGAAATATTTGAAATATTCTTTGATAAGTTCCATTATTTCAGGAATTTTCTCCTGACTCCCTTCTTCACGATATCTTTTCCATAGTGTATATGGGCGTATAAACTTACTTATTTCTCGAGTCTGTTTTTTAATATCATAAGTGTCATCACGATTTCTTGCAATTTTAAAAAGATAATATCTGGCAATAACATTGTCTGGGAATATTTCAAGACTTTTTTCAAATTCTTCATAAGCCATATTGAAACGGGATTCATTAAAATAATTTTCACCCATTTTAAAATGAAACTCATCCCAGGCATTAATTTTTACTTTTTCTTCAACTTGCTCTTGTTCAAGTTGACTTTCAAGGTATATTTTTTCTTCTTCAATTTTTTTTATCTGCGATTCCAGCTGAATTTTTTGAAAATGAGCAATTTTTTCAATTTTATCCATCAACTCTAAAGCCAGAGAATTTTCACCGTCAAGTTCAATAGCTCTTTCTAACATATTATATGCCTGCTGAATATTACCTCTGTTATAGTTAAAAAGAGCGTTCATGTACCATTGATGAGAATCATATTTGTTATCAGCCAGTATAAACAAACTGAAACATAGAATTATTAAAGGGATATATAAGATTTTTTTTCTGAAAACATCTATTGACCACAGCATTTTTTATATTTTTTCCCTGAGCCACATGGACACAAATCATTTCTTCCGATTTTATCTCCCTGCCTTTTTACAGGTTCTTTTTTTGCTGTATTATCACTTTTATTTTCGAATGCTTCTGTTTTTTCAGGTTCAACAGAATGTGAAGGTGAAATTTCAACCCTGAAAATAAACTCAACTGTCTGTTCTTTAATTCTCGCGACAAGACCATCAAACATTTCATGGGTTTCAATTTTATATTCAACAAGAGGGTCTCTCTGACCATAAGCTCTGAGTCCAATACCTTCTCTGAGTGAATCAATTGAAACAAGGTATTCTCTCCACTCATCATCAACACTTCTTAACAGAGCAACTTTTTCAAGTTTTGAAAAAATTTCACTTCCATATCTTTTCTTTTTTATTTCATATTGTCTGTAAGCTTCATTTACCACAAATTGAACTGCTTCTTCATAATCAAGTTTTCTTAAACTGGTTTCATCAACTTTAAAACCAAATTTTGTATAAAGTTCTTCATTTAATTTATTTAATTCCCAATGTTCTGAAAGAAATTCCTGATTAATAAAAACAGAAGCAATATTTGTAAACAGTTCTCCAACAAAAGAATTAAGAGTTTCTGAAACATTATCAGTACTCAAAACTTCTTTTCTCTGTTTATAAATTATATTTCTCTGATCATTTATAACATTGTCATACTCTAATACGTGTTTTCTTACTCTGTAATTCTGAAGTTCTACTCTTTTCTGGGCTCTTTCAAGTGCCTGATTTATAAGCGGATGTTTGATAGGTTCATAATCTGGAATATTTAATCTGTCATATAAAGATGTGATTTTATCTGAGCCGAAAAGTCTTAATAAATCATCTTCCAGAGCTAAAATAAATTGACTTGTTCCGGGATCGCCCTGTCTTCCTGAACGTCCTCTGAGCTGATTATCTATTCTTCTGCTTTCATGGCGTTCAGTACCCATGACATAAAGACCACCAGCTTTTTTAGCATCTTCATCAAGAACAATGTCTGTTCCTCTTCCAGCCATATTTGTAGCTATGGTTATTGCACCATGTTTTCCAGCTTCTGAAATTATTTTTGCTTCCATTTCATGATATTTTGCATTAAGAACATTACAGCTAACCCCTTTGTTATTAAGCATAGAAGCAAGAAGTTCTGAAACTTCAATGGAAACTGTACCGACAAGCACTGGCTGACCTTTCTGGTTAAGCTCAATAATTTTTTCAATTATCATTTCATATTTTTCTTTTTTACTTCTGTATATAATATCAGAATTATCATTTCTTACCATAGGTTTATTTGTAGGCATAACAATAACTTCCATATTATATATATCTACAAATTCTCTTTCCTCAGTTTTAGCTGTACCAGTCATTCCTGAAAGCTTTTTATACATCAGAAAATAATTCTGCAAAGTAATTGTTGCAAGAGTCTGACTTTCATCCCTTATTTTAACATTCTCCTTTGCTTCAATAGCCTGATGAAGACCTTCACTGTAACGTCTTCCAAACATAAGTCTGCCTGTGAATTCATCAACAATTATTACTTCCCCTTCTTTGACTACATAATCCTTATCTATTCTGAAAAGATTGTGAGCTTTAAGTGCTTGAGTCAGATAATGAGAATAATCATAGTTATCGTTACTGTAAAGATTTTCAATATTTAGAATACCTTCTGCAAATCTGATTCCTTCTTCTGTCAGAGCAACATTTCTGTGTTTTTCATCAACAGTGTAATGTTTTTCATTTTTCATTTTTACAGCTATCTGATTGAATCTGAAATAATTATCTGATGACCTTTTTGGCAGTCCCGAAAGTATGAGAGGAGTTCTCGCTTCATCAATCAGAATTGAATCAACTTCATCCACTATTGCATAGTTCAGATTTTTCTGTACACAGTCATTAATATCAACTTCCATATTATCACGCAGATAGTCAAAACCAAATTCATTGTTGGTTCCATAAGTAACGTCACACATATATGCCTGTTTTTTAACATCATGACTCATTCCACTTTTTATAATACCTACAGAAAGACCTAAAAACTGATAAATCTGCCCCATCCATCGTGAATCTCTCTCAGCCAGATATTCGTTTACAGTTACTACATGAACACCTTTTCCAGTTAAAGCATTAAGATATACCGGAAGGGTTGCCACAAGAGTTTTTCCCTCACCAGTTTTCATTTCAGCAATCTTTCCTTCATGAAGCACAATACCACCCATGAGCTGTACGTCAAAATGTCTCATGGATAATACCCTTTTTGAAGCTTCTCTGACAACTGCAAAAGCTTCAGAAAGAATATCATCAAGAGTTAATCCACTTTCAAGCTGGGATTTAAAATATGATGTTTTATTTTTTAATTCTTCATCTGATAATTTTGAAATTTCACTCTCAAATGAGTTGATAAGTTTAATTCTTTTTTCAAGCTTGAGAATTTCTCTTTCGTTTTTATTAAAAAGTGATTTTAAGAATTTTTTCATTTTTTTCTTAGTATATCCATAATTTCTTCAGCCGTAACTGCATCAAGAATAGCTTTTCTAAATTCATCACGTCTGAGTAACATTGAAAGATTTGCAAGAACCTGAAGATATTTGGATTCGACATTTATAGGAGCTGCAAGCAGAAAAAATATTCTTGCAGGTTTTCCATCAAGAGAATCGAAATCAATACCTTTTGAATGTCTCACTAAAATAAGAGATAAATCTTTTACACATTCACATCTTCCATGAGGTATTGCAATATTTTTTCCAATCCCGGTACTCCCAAGTTTTTCACGGTTTTCAATCACCTCAAAAAACTCATTTTTATCAGTTACAATACCAGTCTGAAAGGCGAAATCACAGAGTTCTCTGAGCATTTCGCCTTTTGTTTCAGACTTTGGATTTAAAAAAATAAATTTTTCTTTTAATAAACTGTCAATTTCCATTAAAACTTATAGTTCTGGCTCAATAAGACCAACTGTGCCATCCTTTCTTTTATAAACTACGTTTACCTGTTCTGTTTCGGCATTTGTGAAAACAAGAAATTCTCTGCCGAACTCATTCAGCTGCATTGCCGCTTCTTCAACAAAAAGTGGTTTCAAAGCATATTTTCTTGCTCTTACAACCTTAGGATTATTTTCCTCAACTTCAGTTTCAAGATCATAAACTGAATGAGTAATTGCTCTTTCCTTAGCTTCAGCAAGTTTTTTTCTGTCTTTGGTTTTCAGTTTTTCTTTGTACTTTTTAATCTGTCTTTCAAGCTTGTCAACAACAAGATCTACTGAAGAATATAAATCCTGTGCGGATTCTTCAGCATGCAATGTTGTACCATTAGCCCAGATTGTTACTTCAACTGAGTGTTTTTTTTCTTTTTCTTTTGAATCTTCAACATGAAAAACAACATCTGTTTCGTTAATCTGTTCAAAATACTTTTTGAGTTTTGACAGTTTTTCTTCAGTGTGCTGTTTTAAACTGTCTGTCAGATTAAAATTCTGTCCGCTTATAATTATCTGCATCTGTAATGCCCCCTTTGCCCTGAATGGGAACTAAATATTCGTTATTTGCCGCAAGATAGTTCAAATGACTTTTTTCCTCTGAAATAAGATCCGGCTCACCCGCAACTCTTACATCAGGAAGTTCAAAGTCACAGTTTCTATCTTTTTTTAACTTGTAATATTCAATTATAGCAGAAGAAATCGATTTTGCCAAATTATATCTGTAAATATTTGACATAAGCAATTTACATTCTTCATTATTTGAAATAAATCCAATCTCAAGAAGTAGAGCGGGAGACTGCGCAAACTGCAGTACGCTGAAATTAGCACTGAAAACTCCACCTCCGTGAATATTTATATCATTTTTTTCAAAGTTATTTTTCATAATTCCTGCAAAATTTGAACTGCTTTTCTGATTTGTATGAGAAAGAATATCATTCAAAATTAAACTTATCTCTTCCTGCTCAACCTTTTCATGCGATATAACTTCATTATTTTCTTTAAATGCTACCCAGTTTGCTTCAGCAGAAGATGAAACATCTGAATAATAATAAAAACTTGCTCCACGAGCAGAACTTCTATATGAAGAATCTGCATGAATGCTTATAAACAAGTCTGAATTATTTGAATTTGAAATTTGAGTTCTCTTTTTAAGTGGCAAAAAAATATCCCCTTCTCTTGTTAATTTAATATCAATTTCATTTATACCAGACTGCTCAAAAATCCATTTCACTTTGTGAGCAACATCAAGACAGAAATTTTTCTCAGCAACATTAAAATGCCTGTTAAGAGCACCCGGGTCAAAACCACCATGACCAGGGTCGATTGTTACAATAAATTTTTCAGCTTCTTTCTTTTCATTTGGAGCATAAAAATCATCAATATCAATAAAAAGATTATAAAAATCCCCTACTTTCTGATTAGCTTTATATACTTTTACTTCATTTACATATTTTAATTTAACCACTATTCTCATAATTTCTGGTGTAAATGCACCTATTCTGACAGACTCAACGTTACCTCTGTCAATGTTTACAAACTGGGTTTCTTTTTTGTATGGAGTGTTAATATCAAGAACAAAAAGTCTTTTATCTTCCAGTTTTACTATTTTGTAAACAGGGTCTTCGCTGAAACTGAAAGTGAATCTGAAAAATCCAGAACCATGCCAGTATTCCCAGTTATCTAAATTATCAGAAAATGAAAAAATGAAAAAATTTAGTAATATAATTAAAATCATTATTACTTTTTTCATTATAAATTTCCAATCTTCATATTAATTTTGCACCTTTTCCCTGCTTAAATTCAGTAAATTATATGAGAATTGACATTGTATTCAGCAAATCTTTCTCTTCCTTTTAAAAAATCAAGTTCTATCAAAAAGCTCATTCCCTTGACAATTCCCCCGGTTTTTTCAATCAGTTTAATCATAGCTTCTGCTGTTCCACCTGTTGCAAGAAGATCATCCACTATTAATACATTTTTGCCTTTTTCTACAGCATCTTCATGTATTTCAAGAGAATCGGTTCCATACTCAAGCTCATAACTTTCAGATATAGTTTTATATGGAAGCTTTCCTGGTTTTCTAACAGGTATAAAGCCAGCATTCAGATGTGAAGCAATAAGCGTACCAAATATAAATCCTCTTGATTCTGCACCAACAACATAATCAATATCCATTTTTTCAAATGGTTCAGCCATTTTTTTTATTGCATAATTAAAAGCTTCAATATTTTTTAATACTGGAGTAATATCTTTAAATATTATTCCCGGTTTTGGAAAATCAGGTACATCTCTAATTATTTTTTTTAAATCCATAACTACCCCGCATTTTTTATTTTTTTCAAGCCTGTAAAGGCTTTGTTGTAAACTTCATCATCATTGTTTTTAGAAAATTTCAGCGCTTTATTATAATAATATATTGCTTTGCCTTTGTCACCTTTTTTAAAATATGCAAGACCAATATTAAAGTTAACCCTCGGGTCAGAGCCTGCAATTTTTAAAGCTTTAAAATAAAATTCTATTGCTCTGTCAAATGAGCCGGAAAAAAAATACTCGTTACCTCTTTCTTTCCACTTTTCAAATTCATCTTTTGTACAAACATCATTTGAATTTTCATTTTTTTCAGAATAAATATCAAGAAGCTGAAGTTCAAGAAAACTTTCACCTTTCAGATAAGAAAGTTTCATAGTAAAAACAACATCAATGTTATCACCTTTATTTATTTTCAAATCAGAGTTTCCGTTTGAAACGTAGTTATAATAAACTGCTTTTAGATTGTTTATGCCATCTGTCAACCAGAAACTTGCATGTTTCTGATTGAATAAAGTTAAAGAATTTACCGTTAGATTTTTAAGTCCAAAAACCGGGAATGGGTTTTTTTCGCCAAAAGGATATAATTTATCATAAATATCATCATAGAATCTTATGTTAATATCTCCAGGTTCAAGAAACATATCAATATTAATTGAAGAAGGCGGATAACCCTCTGAAAATTTCTGCTTTGACACTTCATAAAGTCTTGTATGAAATTTATCAATATTTTCTTTTTTAATTGTAAAACCAGCTGCAAATTCATGCCCTCCGAAACTTTCAACAAGGTCACTCATTCCATTAATAATTTCCACAAGATGAAATCCTTCAACACTTCTTGCCGAACCTCTTCCCATTCCTGATTCTCTATCATAACTGATTAAAAATGTTGGTCTGTAATATTTATCTTTAAGTTTTGAACTCACTATTCCAATAACACCGAGATTCCATTCATTTGAGCTTAACACAATAACATTTTCATTACGTGCGTCTTTTTCAACCAGATTTTCAGCTTCTTCAAGAATTTTATGTTCTATTTCCTGCCTTCTTACATTCTGATAATCAAGTTCTTTTGCAAGTTTGTCAGCCATTTCATTATCTTCAGTTGTAAGTAGTTTAAATGCAATGTGAGGATTTCCAATTCTTCCAGAAGCATTAATTCTCGGTGCAATACCAAAACTGATTGTCCTTGAATTAATATCATTACCATAAACATATTTCATTATTGAATTTATACCGGCACGTCTGTGTTTTTTCATAATGTCAAAACCAAGTTTTGCAATAAGTCTATTTTCATCAAGAACC
>JBAZDD010000060.1:0-9755 GCA_041654635.1 Candidatus Muiribacteriota bacterium | reverse complement strand
AATACCAAAACTGATTGTCCTTGAATTAATATCATTACCATAAACATATTTCATTATTGAATTTATACCGGCACGTCTGTGTTTTTTCATAATGTCAAAACCAAGTTTTGCAATAAGTCTATTTTCGTCAAGAACCGGCACAATATCTGCTATTGTGCCAAGAGCAACAAGATCAATAATTGTTTTTAAAAAATTTGAATCAAGATTATTCTGCTGAATATAAGCTTGAATAAGTTTAAATGCAACACCAACACCAGCAAGATATTTAAATGGGTAACTTTCATCCTTTTTTGGATTAATTACTGCATCAGCTTCTGGAACCGATTCTAACACTTCGTGATGGTCAGTTATTATAACTTTAAGACCTTTTGAATGTGCATAATTAACCTCATCATGATTACAAATTCCAGAATCAGCTGTTATAAGCAGTTTTACACCCTGTTTTATCATATCGTCAATATAATCATTGTTTAATCCATAACCATCATCTCTGTCTGGCAGAACACAGATAATGTTGTCGTATTTAAGAAGTTTGGTAAAAAATTCATTTAAAATTGCAACACTTGTAATTCCATCAACATCATAATCCCCAAATAGTGCTATTTTTGAATTATTATCTATTTCTTCTTTGATTATTTCACATGCTTTTTCAGCATCATCCAGTAAAAAGGGAGAATAAAAATCACCATTATTATACGATAAAAATTTTAAAATTTCAGATTCATTATTTAACCCACGATTAAATAGTATAGTCGCAACATATTTCGAAAGTTTAAATTTTGAACATATATTATTTACTGTTGTTTCATCTATATTATTAAAAATCCATTTTTTCTTCATATTATTTTATTTTGTCTTCATAGTCCAGATACCATCCCAAGCTTCAGGAGGGTTTTGAATAAAGTATTTACACCTTTCCATAAAAGTATTGCAGCATTTATCGTTTTTAATAAATTCATCCACTTTCTTATACTCATTTAATGCATTTTCAAAATCGCCGGCTCTATATAACTCAAGAGCTTTATAATAAATTTGGAGTCCTTTATTATACATTTCATCAATCTCAAAATCAATAAGCTGATATACTCTTATGGGAAGTTCTTTCCCTTTTACTTTAACATAATCAAGTTCACGCCAGTTAAATTTGTCTTTATTATTAATATAAACGTTTTCAGAAACCATTATTGAAGTTCCGTATTCTTTGTTTAATCCTTCAAGTCTTGCTGAAAGATTTACAGTATCACCCATTACAGTATAGTTAAATCTTTTAGCAGAACCCATGTTTCCAACTACAGCCGGACCAGTTGCTATACCTATTCTTATGTTGAGGTCTGGTAATCCTTTTTCTTTCCATGAAATTTTCAGCTCTTTAAGTTTTTTAATCATATTTATAGCTGCACTGCACGCATTGCTACTGTGATTTTCATCCGCCAGTGGAGCTCCCCAGAAAGCCATTACTGCATCACCAATATATTTATCAAGAGTTCCACTTTTATCCATAACAATATCTGTCATTGCTGTAAGATATTCATTCAAAAAAGACACCAGTTCTACTGGACTCATCTTTTCACTCATAGTGGTAAAATTTGCAATATCTGAAAATAGTATGGATAATTCTTTTTCTTCTCCACCAAGTTTAAGAAGTGCCGGGGATTCTGAAATTTGACCTACAAGTTTTGGGGAAAGATATTTTTCAAAAGCATTTTTTATAAATCGTTTTTCATTAGATTCATAAAAATATTTCCACACCTGAGATGCTGTAAATGTAAGTGCTATTGAAATCTGCACAATGAAAAAAGGTATTTTATAAAATTTGTAATAAAAACATCCAAAAGATAAAAACGTATAAAAAATCATAAAAAAAATCAAAACAAAAACACTTTTAAACGGTCCGAGAAAATAGAAAATCACAAAAAGGACAAGAATAATTGCAATCATCATGATAAAAGTATTTTTCTGAGACATTTCAGTATAAAAATCATTATTAATTAATCCACTGAAACTTGCAGCATGTATAAAAACACCAGGTACAACTCCACCCCTGTACTGAGATAGCGGGTAATATACAAAATCCTGATCTTCAGCTGCTGATGTTCCAACAAAAATTGCTGAGTTTTTAAAACCTTCTGTTTCTATTTCGGCTTCCAGCATACTTTTATAATGACCTTCAATACTGTCATCAACAAATACACTCAATGGCATAATGCTCAACTGTTCATAATCATAAAGAAACATATAGTTAAACATGTATGAATAACTTCCGCCATTATACTGTTTTTTTAATGGAATTTTTCTGGTATCAGTTATAAGCATATTTTCTTTTAATTCAAAATTCTGCTCACCCGTGAATGCCTTATATGATTTAAAAGCAAGAGATTCAAAATTGTTTCCATCAAGTTCTATAAAAAGAATTGGATATCTTATAACTCCATCAACATGTGACTGATTGATAAATCCACTTTTAACCTCTGAAAATTTTTCATAAAGTGGTTTTGGAACAGTTATTGTCTTGTTAAGATTATAATCAATAAGAAAATCAAGTTTTGTAGAAAAAATTACACTGACACCCTTTTTTTCAGCATTTCTTATTGAATTTAATAAAATTTCATCAGCAAAATCTTCTGTTCCGTGTTCAAAAGTAAAGTCAAATGATATGAATTTCGGTTGATGTTTTACCAGCTCATCAATTACTTTAGCAAAAGCTATTCTTCTTTTGGCTGAAAGAGTATGATTACCTGGAATACTTTTTAAAATACTGTTATATCCATCATCATCAATTTCAATAACAAATATTTTCTTAAAAGAAATGTATTTTTCAGGAGAATTAAATGCTCTGAGATTTAAATCAATATTATTTGCTTTGTAATTTAAGGCATAATCATAAAACTTATAATCAATAAAAGCAAAAAATGAATCATGAAAAAAATGCATTCTCCATACAATTAAAATTACAGAAAATATAAAAATTAAATATTTGCTTTTTTTCATAAACATTATAATAACACATAATTTTTAATTATAAAATAAAAATCAGAAAACGACAGCAATTCAGAGTGAAAATAAAAAAAAGGTTATCGGTTCATTTTTTTCTAAAATTTATTTGTTATTTTTCCGAAATAATTTATATTAAATTCATATTAAAAACAGAGGTTTCAGATGAACTTAGTAATTGCACTTGTAGTTTCTTTCACTTTTTTAATTGCGCTTGCCTATTCTATAGTTTCAACAATTTTTATTCTAATTGATAATATTTTTGGAAAAAAACATGCTGTTTTAGCTGTAAAAACAGAAAAAATCATTGAATAAAACTTATATAAACATCTGATTTAATAATACCGTACTCATTACCCATATTTTTTGCAATAAATAAATTTTCATCCAATTGGACAAAATCACTCCAATCTAATTCGGTTTTTATAATATTAAAAACTTTACCTTTACACAAAATGCAGGAAGTTGTAAATCCCGCTCCACAACAATATGAACATTTTTTTTCTCTGGTAAAAATTCCTGTTTTATAGACAATCACTCCCAATCCATTACATTTTAAACATTTTTTCTTATTTTTTAAATCTGAATGATTACAATAAATTTTTCTCTCAATTTTTATTTTGTCAAATTTAAATATTTTTTTTCTTATTTTAATCAGAATATCAGGAATCAATTTTTTTTTAATTTCCTCAAAATATTTTTCAAGTTCTCTGAAATTAAAACTTCCATTAAAATGTTTGCATAGATAATTATATGCCTCAAGAATATTGTTCCATTTATCACTGTCAAATTCTTTATTAATATCGGGATGATTTTTTAAAGCAATTTTTCTGAATGTTTTTTTTGCCTCTTCTAATGTACAGTCATTATCCAACCCCAGAATTTTCAAAGCTTTTAAATAATTCATTTTTTATTTTTTTAGCACTTTTACAAGTTTATCTCCTGTTTTTTTCAAGCTGAATCTTTTTATAAATTCTACTTTATGTTTTTCAAATACTTTTTCATCAGGCATATTGGATAATATATTATAAAATGCCTCACAAACTAATTCTGGTGAAGATTTTCTAACAATTATCGAAATTTCAGAAGGCAAAACTTTAGCTGAATCTCCACAATCCGAGGCAACAACTGGTTTACCTGCAATTACAGCCTCAAGCAGGAAATTTGACAATCCTTCACGTTTTGAAACAAGAAAACAGATATCAAAACTTTTAAGGTAAGAAAATCTTTTTTCATGTTGCTGAATATGAAGAAATTTTATTCTGCTTCCTTTAATTTTTTTTAAATCAAATTTTCCCAGAGGACCTACCCAGCATACAACAACAATCTTATCTGTTTTAAAACTAAGCAATTCTGCACTTTTTATTAAAACATCGGGATTTTTCACCTCATCAAGTCTTGAAAGCGTCCCTAAAATAATTTCATTTTCTTTTTTTTCAATAGCAGGACTACTTTTTATAATTTCTTCAACAGTTTCTGAAGAGATATAATTTGGAATATATTCAAATTTTTTCTTAAAAAGAAAATTTTTAATTCCTGATTTATTATTTGAGATGATTTTATAACAGAATATATGTAAAAAATTCCTTAATAAAAATTCAGTCAAGTTTTTAAGAGAACTTTTAATATAATCCATGGAATAACAGCTCACAAGGGAACCAAATAATTTAAAATGTGTAAAAAACTTTGAAAAAAAACAGATAATATCTGTTCTTATTAATCCAGAATACACAATTTCAATATTATTTTCATTAATATATTCAGCAAGAATTTTACCTGAATTAAAATATCCGGGAATGTTTTTTTCAGTTAATGGTATTTGAACGTTTTTAATTTTAGTTTTATTTAAATTTTGATGAAGTACACCTTCTCTTATATAAGCAAAATGAAGGTCAAAATCACCCGTCTGAGCAAGATAATTTGCCATATTAACAAATCTCTGCTCAGTTCCACCAATATCAGTTGATTCAATAAAGAATAAAACATTAATCATTAAATTTTTGCCAGATTAACTTCTGAAATTAATTCAGAGAGTTTCATTGAAGTATTTTTTACTATACTTATAATTCTTCTGTATTCCATTCTTTTAGGACCAAGAACACCGATAAAACCTTTATTTTCAGCATTAAAGCAGTATGAAATTCCAATAATTGAAAAATCATTGAAAATTGAATTATCAAACTCTGCTCCGATTTTTATATGAAGGTTTCTGAATTCTATAAGATTTTTAATTTCTTTCTGAAGAACTTCTGTATTTTCAAATATATCAAGAATCTTTCTAACTTTTTCAATATTTTCAAATTCAGGTTTTTTTAAAAGGTTTTTCATTCCCGAAATCAATGCTCTGTTATCTATATTACTCAATTTTGACTCAGACTGAACAAGCTCTGTAATTGAAATTATTTCTTTTTTAAGATTAAACATTCCATTGTTTGTAAGAAGAGTTTTTTTTAACTCTGATACGAAATTCGAGCCATATTCTTTGATATGGTAATTAATAAAATTGTTAATTTTTTCAACCATGCTGTTATTGAGAGCATACTCAGAAAAAAATAATTTATTTTCAATAATATTGTTATTAAGCTGATATATTATTACATGAACACATTCAGAAATTTTTACAAGTTTAATGTTTTTTACAGGAATTATTCTGTCACCAGGCTCAAAAATAAAAGTTGCCTGATCTGAAAGTCTGTTAATTACTGATAAACTGTAATTTAATATTTCTCTTATAAAGACATCTTTTTTCTGAAAAAACGGAGAAATTGAAGTTATTCTTTCAATACTGTTTGTTTCAATATCATTTAATTCTATAACATCAAGAAGATTATCAACATAAAATCTGTATCCAATATCAGACGGGATTCCACCTGAATAAGAATGACTTCTTTCAATCAATCCAATTTCAGCCAGTTCAGCCATCTCATTTCTTATGGTCGCAGAGCTGAAATTTAATTCATTTTTTTTTGATAATATTCTTGAAGCTACAGGTTCCCCTGTGTTAATAAACTCATCCACTATGCTTTTTAAAATTATTTTTTTTCTTTCACTTATCATAAAAAAATAAAGGTCAGCCAATTAATGACTGACCTTTACCCCTGTAATATTTACATCATTCCAGGCATTCCGTGCATTCCTGCACCGCCTGGCATAGCCATGTCATTTTTTTCTTCTTTTATGTCTGCTACTAAAACTTCTGTTGTAAGCATTATTCCTGCAATTGATGCTGCATTCTGAAGAGCACATCTTGTAACTTTTGCAGGATCAACAATTCCAGCTTTCATCATATCAACTAATTCACCTGAATCGGCATTAAGAGCAAAACCTTTTTTAGCATTTCTTACTTTTTCGATAATAACATCTGGTGAAAAACCACCATTTGAAGCTATCTGTCTTAATGGAGCTTCCAGCGCTTTAACAACTATGTTGATACCAGTAATTTCATCTTCATTTTCTGGTTTAAGTTTTTTAATTTCTTCTATTGCATCAATAAGAACTCTTCCACCACCTGGAACAATTCCTTCTTCAACAGCTGAACGTGTAGCTGCAAGAGCATCTTCAATTCTGAGTTTCTTTTCTTTCATTTCAGTTTCTGTTGAAGCTCCAACTCTTACTACTGCAACACCGCCTTTAAGTTTTGCAAGTCTTTCTTTAAGTTTTTCTTTGTCATAGTCTGATGTTGATTCTTCAATTTCATTTTTAATCTGTTTAATTCTTCCATCAAGATCAGCTTTCTTACCATGACCATCAACAATTATTGTGGTATCTTTTGAAACAACCACTCTTTTTGCTCTGCCAAGCATTTCAACTGTTGCATTTTCAAGTTTAAGTCCAACTTCTTCAGCAATTTTTGTTCCACTTGTAAGAATAGCAATATCTTCAAGCATAGCTTTTCTTCTGTCGCCGAATCCTGGAGCTTTAACTGCAACACAGTTAAGGGAACCTCTTAATTTATTAACAACTATTGTTGCAAGTGCTTCCCCTTCAATTTCTTCAGCAATTATGAGAAGAGGTCTTCCAGACTGAACAACTTTTTCAAGTATTGGAAGAAGGTCTTTCATAGAGCTGATTTTTGAATCAGTAATAAGAATATAAGGGTC
Organism: Candidatus Muiribacteriota bacterium; assembly: GCA_041654635.1. Classification (GTDB taxonomy): domain Bacteria; phylum Muiribacteriota; class Muiribacteriia; order Muiribacteriales; family Muiribacteriaceae; genus JBAZDD01. The sequence goes on along the minus strand of JBAZDD010000060.1, from coordinate 2,664 downwards.
TTCAAGTACAGCTTCCATTTTATCAGAATTTGTAACCATGTAAGGAGAAATATATCCTTTATCAAACTGCATTCCTTCAACTATATCAAGAGTGGTTTCAATTCCCTGTGCTTCTTCAACTGTAATAACTCCATCACTTCCCACTTTATCCATAGCTTTTGAAATAAGTTCACCAATTTCTCTTGAACGAGCTGAAATTGTTGCAACATCAGCTATTGAATCGGTAACGTCTCTTGAGCTTTTTTTAATATATTTAACAACTTCTTCAGTTGCAGTATTAATTCCTCTTTTAATAGCAATCGGACTTGCTCCAGCTGCAATATTTTTTAAACCTTCAGTAATAATTGCCTGTGCTAATACAGTCGCTGTTGTTGTACCATCACCAGCATCATCCTGAGTTTTTGAAGCTACTTCTTTTACAAGCTGAGCACCCATATTTTCATAAACATCTTCAAGTTCAATTTCTTTTGCTATTGTTACACCATCATTTGTGATTGTAGGAGAACCAAATTTTTTATCAAGAACAACCCAGCATCCTTTTGGTCCCAATGTTACTTTTACAGCATTAGCAAGTGCATTAACACCTGTTTCCAGAGATTTTCTTGCTTCGCTTTTATAAATCATTTTTTTTGCCATTTTAATATATCCTCCTGATATAAATAGAATTAATCAATAATTGCTAAAATGTCATTTTCTGAAAGTATAAGATATTCTTTCGAATCAAGCTTAACTTCTGTACCAGAATATTTAGAAAATAAAACTTTATCCCCTTTTTTTACCTGCATGGCAACAACTGAACCATTATCAGCTGTTTTGCCAGGACCAACAGCAATAACATTACCTTCCTGTGGTCTGTCTTTGCTCGCGGTATCTGGAAGAACTATTCCACCAGCTGTTTTTTCTTCTGGTTTTTTAACTTCAATAACCACTCTGTTTCCAATTGGTTTTAGATTTGACATTTTTTCTCCTCCTTAATTTGTTAGCAGCTATTTTTTTCTGTTGCTAATAAATTTTTATCAAAAAAAAACTATGAATTCAATTATTTTTTAGTCTTTTATTTGGAGAATATTCAGAAATAATATTTTTTTAAAAAAAATAACTCGATTTTAGTCAGTTTTTTGAAATAAATCTCATTTTTTCTCGTTTTTTTATCACTGAAAGATTTTTCTATTTTATTTTTTCATTCATTACGTTGAGTACAAAAGCTGGTAATTTGAGTATTCTGGAAAAACGAGACGGTTCCATAATAACTCTGAACAGCCATTCAAGACCCCAGTTCTGCATCCATAATGGTGCTCTTTTTAATTCTCCTGATAAAACATCAAAAGCTCCACCTATTCCCATGGCAATTTTAATATTGTGCATTTTATGAAGATTATAAAAAATCCATTTTTCCTGTTTTGGGATTCCCATTCCAACAAGTAGAATATGTGCACCAGATGAATTTATATCATTCAATATTCTTTCTTTTCCATCTTCATCAAAGTAACCGTTGTGACTTCCTGCCACAATTGATTCTCCATATTCAGAAATAACTTTTTTTATTGTTTTATCAAGAATTTCCTGTCTTGTTCCCAGAAAATAAATTTTTTTATTGTTTTTTGAAGCTAATTTAAGCAGTAATCCCATATAATCGATTCCAGAGAGTTTTTCAGCATTCTCAATTCCAAGAAAATCCAGCGCCCATAACACCCCTGCCCCATCAATAATCTGCATATCAGCAGAATTCATTATTGTTTTGTAAAAATCATCATGCTTTGCCTCATATAACATTAAGGAATTCAGAGTAACGATAAAGTTTGACCATTCTCCATTAAGCATTTCCATTGTTCTTTTAATAACTTTCTGATTTGAAACTGGCTTTATATCAACCCCAAAAATTTTATTTTTTTTAACTGATTTACCTTTTTTAAAAAATATCTTAAACCCTGCATAATATAGAAGTATAAAACTAACAAAAATCAAAATTCCTATATACACTCTTGTCATTTCTGAAAATATCAGCAACACCAGCATATTTACATAAAAAGCAGCAAGAAAAACAAAAAATATAAGTCTGTTATAAGAAAAACTCCAGAAAAATGTTGTTTTTTTACCTTTGGAAAATCTGATAAATGACATTATTGTCATAATAAGAAGAAAAAGAAATGGTATTCCTAATATCAGTGCAGGAACAATAAGACTGAATATAAGAATGCTTTTTGCTGTTCCAAGAACAGAAAGCGATACTGTAAGAAAACTTAAAAAATAAAAAATTGATGAATTAAAAGATTTTTTCCGGTAAAAAACAACAAAAACAAGTACCCATAAATATATCAATGCTATAACCATTGACATCATGAAAAGTTCTATTCCCATATTCTGCACAAATATCATTATCATCAGAGTTAAATTTATACATAATCCTATGCTTAAAAAAAATTCCCCTTTTTTGGCGATAATTTTTAAAGCATTAATATTTACAAAAAACCAGAAAAAACTGAAAAATAGAGATTTTATTTCGCTGAAATAATAAAATCCTCCATGAAAATTTCTTATAAAAAAGATTTTAAGTCCTAAAAATACAACAGCAGCAATTATTAATGATTGAAATAAAAATTCAATAAAAAAATCAAGCTTGTATCTGTCTGATAATATACCGAGAAAATAAAAGAAAATTGCCCC
>JBAZDD010000059.1:0-9817 GCA_041654635.1 Candidatus Muiribacteriota bacterium | reverse complement strand
GGAGTAAAAGCAGTTAATATTAATGAAAAAACTGGATTGACAGTTGAACCAGGAAATGCTGAAGAACTTAAAAATGCAGTAATTAAATTAATAAACGATAATGAAAAGTACAATCTTTATGCAGAAAATGCATTTAGCCATGTTGAAGAAAAATTTTCATCAAAAAAAACTGCTTTGCAGATATTAAAATTTTATAAGGAACTTGTTAATTGAAAACTTCACTTTTAACTGTTTTTTTATCAATAATACTTACATATTTTTTGTGTGATTTAATTCTGAAAATCGCTAAAAAATTCAATCTTCTTACATATCCTGAGCAACATTATACTTTTTCAAAACCAGTTTTAACAAAATATTCATATATAATTATTACTATAGTTACAATTTTCACATCTATGACAGCATATTTTCTCAGTAATACATATTTTAATGCTTTCAACCGTGAACAAAGCAATTTTTTATCTTTATTTCTGATTATGATAATTTCATCCCTGTTATTCATAGCTTCAGATAAAAAAAGACTTGCCAGTGTTTATATAGCACTGATAAATACTTTTATAGCATATCAAAATGGAATTTTATATGGAGCAGCTTCTGATTTTTATATAAAGCTTGCAGTAACATTTTTGTGGTTCCTTGTATTTTCAATAATTTTCTGGACAGAGAAAGAATTTTTAACCAGTACATTTCTTGTAAATGGAATAGCTTCAATAACTCTTTTTGGAATAATGTTTTCTCTGGGACAATTTTTTTCAGCAAATATAATGCTCAGTATTGGGGTAAGTTTATTAGTGCTGTATAAATTTTCAGTTTGGACAAAAATACTTCCAGATAATTATGTTTTGATGTGGATATCTTCTGTTTTATCATATTTAGCCTTAGTAAATAATCTTAAAATTACAGTAATTGCTCTTGTACTTTTCTTTCCACTGCTGAATTTAATGCTTTCAATCAATAATGATTCACATTTTACATTTAAATTATTAAAAAAAGGAATACCTGAAAAAAAAATAAACAGGTATATTTTTCTTGTTCAGATTTTGTCAGGATTAGCTGCTTTTGTAATAATGTTTATAAAAAATGAAGTAATAGGATTTTTACTGGCTTTAACTTTTTTCATATTTTTATATATGTTTAATGCCAGAAAAACTTAATCAAATATGAGAAATGAGCAATCCAATAAAATAATATATTCAATTCTGCTGTTGTTTTATCTTTTCTTTCTGTCATTTTTAATAGCAAATCAAAAAACAGAACTTGTTTTTTTTGTTTTAATTGTAACGGCTGGAACATTACTCCTTGCTTATAACGCTTTATATGGTATGTTTGCAATATTTCTTTCTGCTAATATTTTTAATCCATCGCTGAGAATAGGATTTATTAATATTTATGCAGCCAATGCTTTAATTATTGTGACGTTTATTTTTTTGTTGCTTAATCGAGTAACAAACAGACAATCAAAATTTTTTCACTCTAATCTGGAACTTCCCCTTGTAATATTTGTAATTATTTCAGTCTTATCAATAAGGCAGGATACTATTTCGGTTCAGGCTAAAAGAATAATGGCTTATGGTATTTTCATGCTTTCATATATTGTTACCGTTAATATTATTTCAACAAAAAAAGAACTTGTTAAATTACTGAATTATATTTTTATAGCTTCAATTCCAGGTGCATTATACGTATTATATACTTTTGTGTTCAGTCCTTTTCGAGGAGCAGCACTTAGAGGTTATGGTGCTTTTGTAAATCCAAATGCTTATGGAATATATGGACTTGTATTACTGCCTGTAATAATATACTGGGGAATTTACAAAAAAAATCCGTTTTATTTTTTTTCTACGATAATTATAGGGGCTGCTTTTGTTTCAACAATTTCCCGAGCAGCAATTTTTTCGTTATTTTTTTCATTTGTTTTGGTAAATACATTTTTTAAAAAAAATTACTGGTATTTTATTTTTTCATTACTTCTATTTATTGCAATTATATTTTATCCACCTGTTAACGAAAGAGTACAGAATATTTTAAACTTTACTGATACTTCATTACTTGCACGTGTAACATTATGGTATGATGCAATATCGCAGTTTAAATCTGTTCCATTTGCTGGACTTGGCTCTGGTAATTTTTTCGGGTCAGCTCTTCCCTATGACTCTAAAATGTTTAATGGAGCATTTAATCAATTTTTAACAATTCTTGCTGAAAACGGCTTAGTAGGGTTTATTGTTTATTTATGGCTAACTCTGATAACTTTATTTTATCCATTAAAATTATATTTTAATTCTAATAATGAGTTTGCAAAAAATATGGTATTGGGTATTTTAATGTCCATTCTTGCTTTTCAGGGTTTAAGTATGGCAGAAGACCCTTTAATGGCGATAATGTCTAACTGGGCTTATGGTGTTTTGTTAGGAATATTGTATATATTATGGAGATTTGAGCAAAATGAAAGTTCTGATAATTTCTCATACCTGCGTAGTTGAAGAATACCGTAAAAGATTTTTCTTTTTAAAAAAACTATACCCTGAAATTGAATTAAAAGTAATAGTTCCCGACAAATGGGAAGAATTTGGACGATGGATTAAAACAAAAAAAAACGAAATTGATAAAGATTATGAATTAAAGATTAAAAAGCCGTTACGATTTTTTAAAAAGAAACCCTTGCTTAATGTAACGTATTTTTACCCTTTAATAATTAATGAAATTAAAAGCTTTAATCCAGATATTGTTGATATTATTGAAGAACCTTATAGTTGTATAACCGGATACACGGTTATGCTGTTAAAGATGTTTTTTCCTCACGTGAAAATATGTTTTTTTTCAGCTCAGAATATTTATAAAAAATATCCCTTCCCTTTTTCATGGATTCAAAGTTATGTTTTAAAAAATTCTGATTTTGCTTTTCCGTGTTCTAGCGAAGTTGCTGAAATACTAAAAAAGCAGGGATATAAAAAGAATTATGCAGTTTTACCCCTTGGAACAGATGTTGAAAAATTCAAATGCGTTCGTGAATATAATAAAACCAAATTAACCGTAGGATTTGCCGGCAGACTTGAAAAAGTAAAAGGCATAGATATTCTGCTTGAAGCAATTTGTAAAGACGAGTTTAAAAATGTTGATTTTAAAATTGCAGGTGTAGGTTCAATGGAAGTTGAAGTTAAAGAAAAAATTAAAAGTTATTACAACATTGAATTAATTACAGATTTAAAACATGAACAAATGCCAGAATTTTATAAAAATATTGATATATTATTAAATACCTCTGTAACTCAAAAAAATATTAAGGAGCAGTTTGGAAGAGTTGTAGTTGAAGCTATGGCAGCCGGTTGTATAGTGATAACATCCAATTCGGGTGAACCAAAAAATCTTGTTTTAGATAAAACATTAATTTATAATGAGAATTCAAGTGAAGAATTAAGCAAAAAATTAGAAACAGTGATTAACTTAATATTAAATCAGCCTGAAAAATATAAAGAGTTGTCAATTAACAACATAAAACACTCTCAGCGAAATTATTCATGGGAAAAAGTAGCACAGATTACTTTTGAAAGTTATAAAACATTAATTAAGGTATTTTAAATGAAAATTTTATTTGTTTCATCAAGTGGGAATTTTTTTGGTGGTGAGAAAATTATTTTTTCACTTGCAAAGGAATTTAAAAAATTTAATTATGATATTCATGTTTTAATACCTTTTAAGGGAAAATTCAGCCAGGAATTAGAAAAGGAAAATATTAATTATGAAATATTAAATATTAGAAATTCGTTTGATTTTAAATGCATTCCCACTTTTATAAAAATCATTAAAAAAATAAAACCAGATTTAATACATTCACATGGTTTCAGTCCGAATTTATTTTCCAGATTTGTGTCATTTATTACAAAAGTTCCAGTTATTTGTACAATACATGTGTTTCAGAATCATTCTTTTAAGAATTTTGGTATTAAAGGATTATGGTATCAATATATTGAAAAATTTTCTTATATTTTATCTAAAAAAAGATGTATTAATACAGTTGTTGGAAAATATTTAATAAAAGATATTGAATATTTGAATCCTGTTGTAATATATAATGGATTAGAAAAATCTGACATGCAATATTTACCACCAGAAAAAATTAAAACTTTTGGAATGGCAGGTAGAATAGTCTGGCTAAAGGGTTTAGAAGAAGCTGTTGAAGCTTTTTCAATTTGTTTAATCGAATATCCAAATATAAAGTTTGTTATTGCAGGTGAAGATATTACACCAGAAAAAAAATGGGAAAAGAGTTTAAAGGAAAAAATAAAAAAATTAGGAATAGAAGATAAAGTTGAGTTTATGGGTTTTGTAGATAATATCGAAGATTTTTATCAGAAAATTGATTGTCTTTTGTTACCCTCAAAAAAAGAACCATTTGGACTAGTTGTTATTGAAGCTTTACTTAGGAATAAAATTGTTGTTGCTTCCAATACTACCGAAATATTGTCTAAAAATTATTTTGAAGAATTTTTAATTAATTCTAAAAATATTTTGGATTTTGCGGATAAATTAAAAAAATTGCTAAAAATTAATTCGAATGAAATAAATAGAATATTTTATGACATAAAAACTAAAAAATTATTAGAAAATTTTTCTAAAGAAAACATGATTAATAATTATTTTTTGGTTTATAAGAACTTATTAAAAAAAAATCAATAACTGAAAACAATGAAGGGTTATAATGAATTTTTTACTTTTTTAAATAAAATAAAGGTAATTAATTCCTCTTTTAAAAACAGTAAAAAAGAAAAATAACATAGCATAGCAATAATAATTGTAGTTGGTAAAAGAATTAAATTATTAATTTCTAATTTTGACATATAAATAATACAAATCCCCATGATAAATGAACTTAAAATATATTTCAGGATTGAAATAGAGAATATTGAAAAACTTATTATTTTTTTTGAAAAATAATAAATTGTTAAAAATACGATAAGGTTTGTTATTACAGTAGCAACTGCAGCACCATTATGTGAGTAAAGTGGAATTAATAAAAAATTAAGTATTATATTAACAATCCCTCCTATTAGAGATGAAAAAAAATAAAGTTTATCTTTTCCAAAGGGAAAAAGAATTTGAAGGCCTATACAGTTTACAAGAGCAGTTGTAATAATAATTAAAACCATAATTTTTAATGTAATTATAGCTTCAGAAAATTCCGAAGATGCAAAAAGTGATATAATCTGCTCAGAGAGTAAAAAAATTCCAATCATTGAAGGAATTGATAAAAAGAAAATGAAATTTATTGATTTTTTTAGAATAATTTTATATTCATCGAATTTTTTATTTTTAATATAATATGAAAATCTTGGAATAAGAACACCACTCAGTGACATTAAAAGTGCAAGGAGTATCATACAAAGTTTATTGGGGATATAATAAAAAGCAACATTTTCATTACTGCTGAGAAATCCAATCATAACTTTATCAATATTCATGTATAAACCTGTAGCCAGGAAAGTACCTGAAAGATAGATAACTGGTTTAAAATGTTTTTTTAAATTAATATTAATTAAACTGAATCGAACTTTTTTTAATGCAAAAAAAATATGTGCAAAATTTCCAGAAACAATTCCAAATAAAACTATAAAACCGTAGAGATAATAATCTGCTGGTTTTTTAATTAAAGTAAGAATTAGAATAATCGCTGAAAGTTTCAAAACTACAGCTCTTTTTGTAAGAAATTTAAAATTTTCAAAACCACCATAAAACCATTCAAGCGATAAAAAACTGAACAGAATTGAAAATGATAATGGTAAAAATATACGGATTTCATTATTTAATTTTGGAATGAAAATTATTGAAAGAAAAAAAAGTAAAAATGAAATTAGGCTTGTAATTATTTTTATTAAAATTATTTCAGAAAATGTTTTATTAAGAATTAATTGATTATCTCGGTTTTGAGATATTTCTCTTAATGCATATTTTGGAATACCCAATAAAGCTAGTTTGGAAAAATAATCAGTATATGAAATAGCAAAATTAATTTTACCGAGGTTTTCAGGTCCTAAAGTTCTTGAAAGATATGGTAATGTTATTATTGGAACAATTATATTAAGAATATTTACAATAGAATTTATAAAGAAGTTTTGTTTAATGGAAATAGTTTTTTTCATAAGTCATTTTAACTTTAATTTAAATTTTTCTCAATTTTTTTGAAATTTTATATAATATTCTTTGAATTAAAGAAGGTTTATACAATTTATATTTTTTTATAATTTGTTTATAATTCAATGATTTTAAATCATTCAGAAAAGTCGGTCTCAATATATTATACTGTGATGGAGATTTTAGTCTAGGTTGAACTTTTAAAGCGTATTCTAATTTTGATTCTTCATAAAATAACGAGTTTTTAACTGTATCAAATAAATCAATTCCTTTTTGAGAATTTAATAAAACTAAAGAAGTACCTTTGTCAGTTGAGAAATTATTACTGAACTGTTCTATTTTCCAAAAATCCCCCAAAGTGATATCACCTTCTCTATCGAGATTTGAATAATTACATTTATAACAACAAGGTCTGAGACATAATCTGCTTCCAAATGCAATCGAAAATGAATCATTAGATTTTTTCCATCTTTTAAATTTATTACCAGAAAAAATTTTTATTGAACTGTTATTCCAACCAGTTTTCTTATTGCGAAACTCAATAAATGAAATTTTTTGTTTAATTTTATTTTCAATATAATTAATATATTGTTTAAAAAGCAAAAATGAAGGTACACCATGGCATATAAGATCAATTGTAAAAAGATTGTCATATGATTTGTTTAAAAAACTTTTTAATCCAGAAATTTGACATGGAGTACCACTAAAAAGAATTTTTTTATTATTATCAAGTGCCTTTTTTGCTTCAGTAAAACATAAATTAATTGAAGACTGTATGTATTTCGAGCCTTTCAACAACGATAATTCTTTAGAATTATTAATATTAATATGGTTTAAATTGAGAGAATTATCAAATGCAGCACCAAATACAATCCCATTATTCTTTAAAATGTTTATTGCCAATACAGAGAAAAGACCTCCAGAGGTGCTGGTAAATAAAGTATTGCTATCAAGGGTATATCCCGCATAGACTTTCTTTACTTTACACTGTTTATTTTTATTAAAATTTTCAGGACATATTTCAATACATTTATTGCATTTTATACATTTATTTAAATCAATATCGGGATAAAAGAATCCATCACTATCAATTTTCTGAATTATTGCAGAAGTTGGGCAGATATTACCACAAGAGTTACATCCAGTGCACTTTTCTTTTTCATTAGAATTTTTAAAAAATGGAAGCATTTTTACATTAAACCTTTAAAGCTTTTTTCAGAAATTCAAAGGATTTTCTTATTTCTGGAATTAAATAATCTTGATATATTGAAGAATCATAAATCGTTAAAGCGTCAATTTCAGTGTTTGAAATATTATTAATATTGTCAATTTGCCTATATTTTTGATTAGTCAATTCAAGTAAATTTTCAATTCGACTGTTGCTTACTGAATGTTTAACAGTTACAAAGGGTTTTGAAAATATAGTTGAAAAAGCTGTTGCATGAAAAGAATTTGTGATTATTAAAGTTGAGTTTTTAATTAATGATGGGAAATATTCGGGGGGATAAATAGTTTTATTTAGATTAACTACTTTTAAATTAAACTTTTTTGTAAAAAAATTTAAAATCTTAAATAGAAGATCGTTTTTTTCAGTCATGTAAAATAAAATATAATTGTCTTTTACATATTCATTGTTAGTTAATAGATCCCAATCCTGAGGTGACATTAGAAAAACTGGGTCTAATACAGTTTCTGAATCAAAACCTAACTCTTTTAATAAAAAAAAACCGCTTTTTTCTCGTACAGAAATATAATTAAAATTTTTAATTAATGATTTAAATTTTATCTTTGTAATTTCATCTAAATCATAACGGCCAAAGCTTGCTGCATAAGATATTTTAATTGAAGAATTAAAATTTTTTACAAAATTCAGAAAGTAAGCAGGTGAATTTTCCTCAGTAATTACAGTATTCCATACCTGATCACTTCCAGCAATATAATAATCAAATATTGGGGGATTATTATTTAAATCCTCTAAAGAAAAATATTTAATATTTGTTGTTTTTAAATAGTTTTTAATAAAATTCTCATAAAAAAAATATTTTTTTTTGTTAATTCGGTAATTGAAAATTTTATTTAATCTTTGCTTAAACGACAAGCCTTTAAATAAAGGATTATAAGTGTTGAATTTAAGTATTTTCAACATTCTGAAATCGATAATCGTAGGTTCAAAATTTAGTTTTTCTACACTTTTTTGAATAGCATAACATTGTAAAACAGCACCAGGATTATAACCATTGTGAAAAGTTATAATCCCAGTTTTATTATTAGCCATTTTTATCCTTAGTATTTAAAAAAACAAATCGCTTAATATAATGAAATAGTAGTTCTTTTAAACATGCTTCCACCATTTCCGTCATTAACAGTAACTGTTATCGAATATGTGCCAGGAATTTCAGGAAGGTTCCATGTAACAGATGGCAGTGTAGGGTCAGAGGAGATTTCTCCACCACTACAAGTCCAGGTATATGATAAGACATCGTTATCGTTATCAGTTGCAATAGATATTAATTCAATTTTCCCATTCATGGAAGGTGTCCCTACAATAAATACGTCATTAATAACTGGTCTGCTGTTAGATAGTGATAAATCTGAAACTGAAATAATCTGACCTATCTGATTTTGACTGAATGTAATATATTGATTGCCTTTTGCTTTTCCAATTCTCGCATTTACAAAATATTGACCTCTTTTTAGCATTGGTATTACATAAACACCATCTTTGTCGGTGGTATCCCAGATGAAATGCTCGTTTTCAAAATTAAGGTCAGTTATAAATACATAAGCATTTTCAACAGGATTTCCATCTCTGTCAATAACTTTACCAGAAACTGTAGCAAGCTCTGTAAATTCTCCTGGAAGGCTTAAAGCAATATTTCCAAGATTCTGATCTCCGTCACGAAATTTTAGTGTTAAAGTTCGTGTTATTGTATCAAGTTCATCATGCTGAAAAGCAAGATTATAAGTAACGGATCCTTTTTGAGGGACAAATACTTTAAAAATAAAATTTCCATTACTGTCAGTATGATAGAGTTTTGAAGGTATTCCCGCACTTGAAACATAAATTCTTGCTTCATTTACCGGGAATCCACTATTGCCCATACCACTGATGACTTTACCAGTTATTGTTATATTATTTTCAAATGAATTTATTGTATAGCCGCTTCTATCCCATTTCCTGAATTTTTCATTCCAGTTATAATTAAAAGTAATAGTTCCTGATAAGTCAGAAGTTACTTGACCATTTGTATAAATTTCAAAAATAAAATCATATCCGATTTTTGCAGTATTTGCACTAACTGAAGTGTCTGTATTTTTACTTATAAGAAAAATATATTCAATATTGTCAGCTGCTGCACTCAAATTCAGGGTTGCAGGAGTAGCTGAAGCTGGATTGAAATTAAAATGTTCAAAAATCACTTCAGTAAGTTCTTCTTCTGGCATAATTTCAGCTGCAAGCATAATAGTTTTTTCTTCTGAAACAGCAGTGTCTGATATAATTGTGTTACCATTTCCACCACAACCTGTGATGAAAATAAACATTGCTAAAACAAACAGTGTTAAAGTTTTTTTCATTCCTTTTTTCATTTGAAACTCCTTTTATATATAAAATTTAAAATTAACTGATTAATTAATATTAATATACAAAATAATAATCGTTTTTTCAAGCAAAAAACTGAAATTACAG
>JBAZDD010000058.1:0-10007 GCA_041654635.1 Candidatus Muiribacteriota bacterium | reverse complement strand
GGTTATTACCCATTTATTGTAATATTGTGTGGCTAAATTAATTGCTGTAACATAATTTAATTCTTTATCCTCTATTATAACCGATGAATCCCCCATTTGTTTGTAATGTCTTATTATTTCAAGTTCTGCTTTCATCTGTTCTTCATCACTTGGAGCTTCATCTCTTATTTTTACAAATAATGTTAATGTTTTTTTCAGGTTCGGTATATTCTGTTCAAGTTCAGCTCTCGATAAATATACAATATTATAAAAGGTATTTATTCTATGCAGTTTTGATTCTTTTATTGCAGAATTTAAATAATTTTCAAGAGATTCATTAATTTTCTGTAAATTATGGTAACTTGAACCTGTCCAGTTAAAACCACCATGCTTTAAAAATAAATCTACATTTTCATTTTTTGACTGAATAAAATATTGTATTGCTTTGTTATAATTTTTTCTTCCGTATTCTTTTAATCCTTCACTGAACTTTTTATTTAAACCTGAAATTGAAAAGTTTATTAATCTGTCATACCAGTATATTGTTGATGTTATTGTGTTTTTCCTTTTTTCCAATGCTTTTTTGTTATTTGTTTTTATATACTCTTCATAAGCAAATTCCCATCTGTTTTTTATAAAATCTGCCATGTATTCTGACAGAGATATATTTAAAAATCTTTCTTCATAATCTGTTTCATCAAATCTTATACTGTTTAAAACTTTTGTTAGATATACTCGATTGTATGAATTAATAATAAGTTCATCTTTATGCTCGATAAATAACATTGTTATTTCGGGGTAACTATCACAGATATCGTTTAAAATTTTTAAAATATTGAAGCTTCTATTTGATGAATGGTTTCTTTTTTCAATAATTTTAGATAAAAAAGATAGAGAGTTTTCGACTTCTTCTTTTGTTTCCTGAATTATTTCATGTATTTTATATGAAAATTCAAGTTCTTCTTCAGTTTGTGCCTGTTTTGAGCTTATGTTAAATAATCTTATAAACTCAGCTTGATTTTTTAATATTTCAATGCTTAGTAAGGTTTCTTCAATCTGATTATTTAAAAACATTATATTTTCTGCTCTTTGTTGAATATTCATTGAAGAAACAGAAATAAAGAGAAACATTACAATAAATAGAGAAACAAGTTTTTTCATATAAAAACCCCCGCTGGTTATTATTTAAGAGTGTAAAATTAGAATAGATACATACGAGAAAAATATAATAATTGATTTTATTTTAAACCTTTGAAAATAGAAAGTCAACGTTTTTTTTAAAACGCGAAAGAAACGCGGGTGAAACACGTATAAACCGCGGGTGAAACTTAAGAACCGTGATCAGTAATCAGTGATCAGTAATCTGAGAAAGCAAGAACTTAAGAGCTGCGAATAAATCGCGAATCAATCTTAAGAGCTGTAAAAAGTAATCCCTATCGCTTTTCCCTTCCAGTCTTACTCACTGAGGGTTCCAAACCCGCTAACTTATTAACTGTCTTAACTGTTGACGATAGTCAACTTCACTGGCAAAGAAGTCCAAGGTACCTGGTTTTTTATCGAAAAAACTTGCATTCTGGAAAAATTGTGGTATTATAATTCTCAACGCTCCCTTCGTCTAGGGGCCTAGGACACAGGCCTTTCAAGCCTGCGACAGGGGTTCGAATCCCCTAGGGAGCGCCAACATTTTTGAGAAACATCTCTAAAAAAATCGGAGGTATTTAAATGGCAACTCCAAAAATCGATTCCTCAGCTTGTGTTGGATGTGGTGCATGTGTTGATGCATGTCCAGTTGATGTTTTTAAAATGGAAAGCGATAAAGCTGTTGTAGCAAATGCAGATGCTTGTGTTGAATGTGGTGCATGTGTTGATGCTTGCCCAGTTAGTTGTATTACTTTAAGTTAATTTTGAAAAAGTATAAAAAAATAAAAGGTCAGAATTTATTCTGACCTTTATTTTTTATCTGAATTCTGGAAAATCTATATGAAATCGAAAAAAGCTGTAGTTTTAATGTCAGGTGGTCTTGATTCTGTTGTTTCTGCTTATTATTTAAAAAATAAAAAAATAGACATAAAGTATTCTCTTTTTTTTAATTATGGTCAGAAAGCTCTTTTGCAGGAAAGGAAAGCTTCAAAATTTTTTGCTCTTAAACTCAATTCAGAATTTATTGAAATAAAACTTCCTTTTTTAAATAAAATTACAGGAACTTCCCTGGTTTCAAAAGTCGATACTCCTGAAATGAATTTTCATAAACTCAATGACCCGGAATATACTTGCCAAAGTGCTGTTTCTGTATGGGTTCCTAATAGAAATGGTCTTTTTATAAATGTTGCGGCAAGCTATGCAGATTCTTACAATCTTGATTATATAATAACTGGTTTTAATTCAGAAGAAGCTGCTACTTTTCCAGATAATTCAACTTCGTTTATTAAAGCTGTGAATAAATCTCTTTCTTATTCTACTTTAAATAAAGCGGAAGTAATCTCTCCTTTTCATAAAAAAAACAAGTTTGACATAGTTAAAAAAGCAGTCAAACTTGATGTTGATTTGTCTATGATATACTCATGTTATAATGGCTATAACAAACAATGTGGTATTTGTGAAAGCTGTATAAGATTTAAAAATGCTCTAATGATGAATAATATAAATTCAAACAAATTTTTCCAGATTTAAATACTTATTGCAACTTTTAGAACAACTTTAAATTCTCTGGATGTTCCTGAAGAATTAATCCCTCTCATCTGTTCTCTGTAATAATGAACTCTTTCACCTTTTTCAACCAGCTGATCAATAGCATTTTTTGCAGCGTTATCATAATTGTCGCAGGAAGTTCCTGTAATTTCTACCATTCTTATCATAAAATCCCCCGAGTAAAAATTTAATTCTCTTAATATATATCGTCAGTAAAAAAGCTAAACTTGAAAATTGAGAGAATTTTTAGAACATATACCCGAGACCAAAATAGAAAACAGTTTTATCATGATTTTCATCATCAAATGGTTTTGCCCAGTTCAATCTGAAATTACCTATTGGAAGATTAAATACAAGTCCAGTCCCGATAGTTTTTTTTAGTGAATGATTTATATATGCTGAATCAAAATGAAAAATAAGATTAGTTATAGAATTAATCTTATTTCTGTTTTCAATATTAAAAAGAAAATATTTTGAAGATGAAAATAATTCATTTTTATAACCTCTTAAAGTCCCATCACCGCCAATTTTTAAAAGCTCAAAAGGTTCGAGTTTATATTTTGAATAATCAATATATTCTGTAATAAACCTGAAGTGAATATTTCTTCTTTTGTTAATAATATATCTATCCTGAAAAGAAACTCCTGTCTTAAAATAACTTTTGCTTCCTTTAAGAAATCCACCTGTTTTTGCAAATTTCCATTCAAGCTCTCCTCTTGAAAGTCTGATTCTTGTAGTGTATTCAAGCCAGTCAACTGTTGATTTGAGATTTTCAGGCGGGCTTAATGAAAATTTTTCTCTTTTAAAGCCATATCTTTCAAATTTTCTGAATTCATCTTTTGAAAATCCAGTAAAAAATAATGTTTCTTTCTGCTGATAATCATGTAAAAAAATTCCATCATTTGTATATCTTGATTTATCAGAGCGTGTTTTTGAAGTTGAAATATCAAAATTATAATCAGATTTAAGAATAAATGGTTTAGAGTAAAATGTTTCATATCTTTCAAACTCTCCAAACTCATGAGAAATTGAAATTGTCTGCCCTGAACCTCTGAAATTTTTTTCAGAATATGATAATTCGCCACCGAGTCCATAAATATTATTTTTCACCAATCCGACAGCATACTGACCAGATAAAAATTCTTCCACTTCTATTAAAATATCTGCATTATTTTCAAAATAATTTATATTGTAATGAATTTTTGTAAAAATACCCGTTTTTTCAAGATTATTTATGTTTTCTTCGAGTTTTTTTACGTTAAGAATTTCATCTTTTTTTATTCCGATTTTCGAATATATAAACTGTTCTCTGGTTTTTATATTGCCTGAAATTGATATATTATTGACCTTTGGAAAAATAAAAATATATTCAATGTGTTTTTTCTCGCTGTCGATTTTTACTTCTTTTAAAATATTAGTTAAATAGCCTTGATTTAAAAGATAATTTTCAATTACTGAAACATCATGTTTGAGATTATCAAGTGAAAAAGCTTTACCCTCAGTATTTCTTAGTAAAGTTCTCAAAAAAACTCTGTCTATGTCATAATTTGAAGTAAATCTTACAGAATTAATCTGACCTTCTATCATGCAAATTGTAATTATTAATAAAAATATAATTAAAAATCTCTTTTCCATCTCAACCTTAGCCTGTATTCGTTTGAATTAAAATTTGAAATATCAAATCCTTCTCCTATAAGAAGAAGATTTCTTGATAATTCATAAATAATACCATAAATGCTTCTTTTTTCTGTCACAGAATGTTTAAAATTTATAATAACATTTTTTCCAATCTCTTTTTCAACATTTATTTTTAAATCGCTGTCTTCGGCTTTCAAATCAACTTTATCAAGTCCAAAATCGTGTTCGAGTTTTCGTGAAATCATCCTGTCAATTCCGAAAATATCTACAAAGTCTTCAAAATCAGCACTTTCACCACCAATTATCTGAGTCAGTCTATTTCCTGTAACCATGGTAAAAAGTCTTTCTGATGACAGTGGAGGATTTGAATAAAATGTTACTTCCGGGGCTGAAATATAACCAGATATTTTGCCAAATACATCATATTCAGCAAATTTCCTGTTAATTGTTAAATTCATCCACAGATTAGAGAATAAATCAGTATCTCTGGATTTTAAAACATACTGTTTTTCAGATTGATTAAGCGAATTAAACAAATTTTCTTTAAATTTAAAATTTATCAGATTAACCCTGCCATTTATTATTTTAAATCTGTTTCCTATTATATTAATTTGACCGCTGTTTATTCTAAGATTAATAATATTTTCTTCAAATTTATCTTTCAATAACAATAATCCGCTCACGTTAAAAATACCGTCATCTGTTCTGAATTCAAAGTTTTTCAAATTAATTTCATTATGGATTATTGCGTATTTACTGTCTTGGCTAAATTCAGGCATTTTTTTTAATTTAAAATATCCTGAATCAATATCTGAATATGATTTAATCACAATGTTTTCTTTATCTCTTATTATTTCAAGCATTATATAAGCTTTTAAGTCAGTGTCGTAAAAATCTGTATTTAAGCTGAAATTGTATGAACTCAAAGCTTTTATAAAAAATTTCGAGAAATTTTCTTCTGAAGATACCAAAAATTTATATTCTTTTTCATTTTGGAAAATCGAAATCAAGCCTGATGAATTTTCTTCAGAATTTAACTTTAAATCACCAGAGATTAAAAATTGATTATTTTCAAAATTAATCACACCTTTTTCAAAACTTGCTTTTCCGTAAAAATTGGAGTTTGTTCCATAAATTTCGAATTCCCTCTGAAAAAAATGGAAATTTTCATTTATTTCGAGTTTTTGATTTCCTTTATGTGATATAGAATAATTTATATTATTTTCAGAATAATCTGCATTAAACAGAATGAAATCTGATCCATTTGAAAATACCGCATCTTTGACCTCAAAAATACCATTGCTGTAAAATACTTCTCCATTTGAAAAATTATATCTGGAATTAAATATTTCAAAATAAAAATTTTCAGGTGAAAATGTAAGTCGATTGTCTGTAAAATCAAATCTAAGTTCATCAATATGAAGTTTTAAAGAGGTATCGAAAAACTCATAATCAATATCTTTTACAATACCATAAACATTTTTTTCAGAATCTGTAAATATTCTTATGAGACCATCTGAAGAGCTTGCTTCAAACGTTCCTTTTTCCTGAAGATAGTTAAAAGTAAAATCATTGTATGAGAATTCTCCAGCAACTATTTTTTCTATTGAACCTGAAATTTCAAATATTTCATCATAAAAAATTGAAATATTGATTTTACTTAACATAATATTATCAATAGTCAGACTGTCCATTTCATAGATGAAAATTAATTTTTTATTCCATAAATTGCCTCTAAGACCATAGTTTTTACTGTTAACTATTAGAACATCCCCTGTTTCAATATCAAATGAGCCAGAAAAAGTGTCATTGATATATGGAGATTTAACTGAGAAAGATAAGCTTTGGTCAAAAATATTAAATGAAAAATTAATATAATTTTCTCCAATTATTTCTAATAATTCGTTTTTTAAGTTTAATATGACATTTCCAATCTGTGTTTTAATAACTCCTGTTATTTCAGTAGAAAGAGATTTTTTTTCAGTTTTAACTGATGGTTCAATAGCTTTTTTTGATTCAGTAATTTTTGAATATTCATTTTTAAAAAAAGGTTTAGTGTCTGAAAAAAACTTATTTTTTTTTGAAAAATTATTGATTTTTCCTGAAAAATAAAACGCTGGATAAAAAAAAACTGTAAGTAGTACTGAAAATATTATTGTAAAGAAGATAATTTTTTTTAACATCAGAACTCAGTACAAGCTTTGATTGAATAAATCTAAAGGAGGGTTGATAAAAACCCTCCTTTTATAGCATTCAATAACAATAATTATCTGCTTCTTTTGAAGCTTTTTTTATCATCATAATCATCTTTATCTTTAAAATTGTTGTTAAATCTTCTTTTGTCACTTGGTCTTGACAGTTGAACTTTCATAGGTCTATCTTTGATAGATTTACCATTTAATTCTTTTACAGCTTTTTCAGCCTGGTCGCCATCAGCCATTTCAACAAAAGCAAAGTTTTTTCCTTCAATTTTAAAAACAGATTTTACTTCACCAAATGGTGAAAACACTTCTCTTAAATCTTTGTTTGTTACCTCGTATTTTAAGTTTCCAACGTAAATCTTCGAGGGTTTCATGCTTGTATTCCTCCAAAAATTAATCTTCAAAATTATAACAATTTTGAAAAATTAGTCCAGTAAATAAATGCTTTTTTTTAACCTCTCACCAAAAAAGTATTAAACAACCAACAGAAGTGCCATTGTAATAAAAATGCTTTTAAGAATAATTGAAATAAATTGTTTGTTTGACATATTTTAACCTCGCTCCAAATTCAAGTAATTTTTACTACCCCTGAATTACTTATCGGCATTTGAGGTTAGAAAGTTTAGCAGCCAAAAAAGCTGTTGAGAAACAAGCCTGAAGATTAAATCCCCCACTGTCACCATCAATATCAATTACTTCGCCGGCAAAAAATAAGCTTTTAATTATTCTTGATTCCATGGTAGAAGGGTTTATTTCTTTCAAATCGACCCCTCCTGCGGTTACCATGGCTTTTTCAAATCCCTCTTTAAATTTAACACTTACATTGAATTCTGTTAAATTTTTACAAATTAATTTTCTCTGCTCTTTGTTCAACTCAGATAATTTTAAGTTTTTCTGAACTTTACATAATGATAAAATCAGTTGAGTAAGTCTTTCAGGAAGATTAAAACATTTTAAATAAGTGTTAACAGTTTGTTTTCCATCAAATTTTACAGTATTAACAAAATCATTGTTTAAATTTTCAAAAGTTTTGTTACAGAAATTAAATTTTAAAATGTCCTCTTTTTGAATATATCTTGTTAAATGCAGAATAGATGGTCCAGATACCCCTTTGTGAGTAAACAGAACATCCTCGTTATTTTCAGCAATTTTTTTATTATTTCTATAAACTGATATAGTAGTGTTATTCAGACTTATTCCTGATAAATCTGAAAATGGATTATCTGAAAGAATTACTCCACAGAGAGCTGGTTCTGGGTTAATAATTGAGTGTCCCAGTTTCTGGGCAAAAAAATATCCATCGCCTTCAGAACCGGTTTTTGGATAACTTTTTCCACCAGTGGCAATAATTAAATGTTTAGATTTGAAAAAATTATTTTCGGATTTTATTTCAAAAAAATCATTTTTTGTAATGTCAATTACTTTAGAATTGCATACAAGTTCAATATTGGGGCTTTTATTAATTAAATTAAGCATTACATTAAGAATATCTGAAGCTTTTCTTGAAGTAGGAAAAAACTTGTTTCCGGTTTTTGTAAAGAAAATTTTATTTTTGTTGAAAAACTCAATAAGTTTCATATTATCAAAAAGTTTGAATGCATTTTTTAAAAATTTACCATTTTTACCATATTTTGAACTAAATAAATTTATATCAATCGAATTTGTGATATTGCATTGAGAAGTTCCGGTAACTAACAATTTCAGTCCACACGATACTTTTTTTTCAATAATTAAAATATTTCCTGCACTGTTTGAATCAGCACAAATTGCACTGAAAAGTCCGGCAGGACCACCACCAATTATTATTAAATCATATATCATTATTCAGAAATCCTGCATTTCAGATAAAAACTGAATGTACTGCCGACATTTTCTACACTTTCAAGAAGTATTTTTGAATTCATAACACCAAGAATTTTATTAGAAATTGATAATCCTAATCCTGTACCACCATATTTTCTTGTAGTAGAACCATCAGCCTGTCTGAAAGCATCAAAAATAATTTTCTGCTTATTTTCAGGAATACCTGGACCAGTATCTATTATGGAAAATTTTAATTCAACTGTATTTTCATCTTTAAAAAAACAAACTTTTTCTACCTTGAACTCAACATATCCTTTTTCTGTAAACTTTAAAGCATTTCCAATCAGGTTGACCAGAACCTGTCTTATTCTTACAGAATCAATTATAAGGTTTTCAGGTATATCTGAAGCTATATTATAATTAAATTTTACAGGTTTCTCAGAGGCTTGAACAATAAATATATCAGCAATGTTATTGCAGAATTCATAAAAGTTAATTTTTTCAAAATCAAGCTGTATCTGACCAGCTTCAATTTTTGTAAAATCAAGAATATCATTTATTAAATCAAGTAAATTGTTACCTGCTCTCTTGACTGTTGAAAGATACTTTTCCTGAACACTGGTTATATCGGTTTTAAGAAGAAGTTCTGAAAAACCAATTATTGCATTCATAGGTGTTCTTATTTCATGACTCATATTTGCAAGAAATTCAGTTTTTGCCTGATTAGCATCATCAGCAGCTTTTTTTGCTTTAAGCAGTTCAAGCTGAAAAACTTTTGTATCAGTAATTATAAACTCTATACCATCAAAAACTACTGCACCATTTTCAAGTAATCTCGGTGAAGAAACAATTGAAGACCATCTGTAAGTTCCCTCAGGATTTTTAATTCTGAATTCAGCTTGAAAAGGTTCAAGGTTTTTTATAGCTTTATTTTCCATTTCGATTAAAGCTGGAAGAAAATCAGGGTCAATTCTATCATATATCAATTCAGGATTTTTATTAATCTCTTCAAAAGTATGACCATAAAGTTTTTTTACACTGTTACTCAGATAAGTAAACTTTCTTGAATTGTCAGGACAAATAACAACCTGATAAATCATTCCATTTTGAAAATTATCACTTATTGTCCTCAGTTGTTCCTCTTTATTTTTTATTTCATCAAGAGCATCAAAATATTTTTTTATTGTTAGAAGAATATATCCAATAAAAATAGTTGCAAGGGGATAAATAATAATTATTGAGAGAGCGGTATTGTTAAAAACAGAAAGTCTTATTTCAAATGGAAGAAAAATCATACATCCAATCATTGTAATGTGAACAATTAGACCAAGAAGGAAAATATTAAAAATTGTGAGCAGATTTTTTTTTATAACCCAGAAATAATGAAAAAAAATACCGATTGCAGCAGATGAAGTAATAACAGCAACTCCCATTCTTGCTCCCGGCCCACCCTGAAAAATTCTGAGTATGGTTGTTATTATTGCAGAAATTATTGCTGGAACAGGTCCATAAAAAAGTCCAGCTACACTTATCATAACAGAACGACCGTCAAAAATTAGCCCTTTATCAATAACAACCGGGTTAAGCATTCCCATTATTGCAGCAAATCCCCAGAAAAATCCTTGAGCAATTTTAACATAATTTTTATTTTTTATAATTCTTGGTATAAAAATTGAAAGAATGCTCATTGATATAAGC
>JBAZDD010000057.1:0-10054 GCA_041654635.1 Candidatus Muiribacteriota bacterium | reverse complement strand
CACAACTTTTTTATCAATATTATTGTTTTGAGGGTTTTCGACTGGTATATATCCGAGCAGTTCAAGCGCCTCCTGGTCAGGAAGGGCTTTATTAAGATAAATTTTTGCTTTACCATATTCTTTTTTATTAATATAAAGATTACCAAGTTTAATATTTATTTCATTTATATTCGGGTATTTTTCTGCAATTTCAAGTGCATATTCTTCCCATTTTTCAATTAGACCTGCTTTTTCAAAAATAAAAAGTCTGGTTTTGAGATAATTAATGTTATTTTTTGAATATTTTAAAGCACTTTCAATCAAACTTACAGCTGGAAGAACATTTTCCGGACCATTTGCACGTTTTGCAGTAAGATAAGCAAGATTATTAAAAGAATCCGGGTCAACTGGAGTAAGTTTTGCTGCTTTTGAATAAAAAAGCATGGCATTTTCTTCTTCGCCCATTTTTTCAAAACAGAATCCTATAGCATTATGCAGATGAGATGAATTCAAATCTTTATTAAGCAGTTCCTCATAGATTTTTAAAGCTTTTGAAAATTCTCCCTGCATAACAAGTTCATTTGCAGTTTCCATTCTCCCCTTAGTCTGAACAGTATTATCTTTATCAGTAAAACCATGTTTTTTCCATATTTCTTTAACATCAGGAAAATCTGCATTTGCAGTAATAAACGAAAAAACAACTATTATAAAAAAGATTTTTTTCATTAAAAATCCTCCAGTGGTGCAACCCCTGCCATTACAGAGCTTACACTGATTCCTATCTGAGAGTTTGGCGGAACAATATCAAGAATCATCTGACCTAGAGAACGCATATCTCTAATCAAATTAAGATAGTAATAACAAAGAAAAAGATTGTACATTGCATTTATATTTCCTGATGTTTTTCTGAAAACTTCCTCGAGTATCGGTTTAGCTTCATTGTATTGTCCAAGCTTAATATAAGTTGCTCCAATGTTTCCATATAGCTCTATGTCTTTTGTTAACTCATAAGCTTTGTAATAATATTCCAAAGATAAAGCTGTTCTTCCTCTTGTTCCGAAAATATCTCCAAGTGCTTTATATGCCTCAGGATTTTTTTCATCTGTTTCAATTGATTTTCTGTAATAATATATTGCATTATCTGTGTTATTAACCTTTATCGAAGCTTGACCTGAATAATTGTAAACTTCTTTTAAAAAATTCATATTTTCTTTTTTATAAATTGCTTCACTTTTTTCAAGTATTGTTTTAGATGTTGAAAGAGCCTCAAAGTA
Source organism: Candidatus Muiribacteriota bacterium (assembly GCA_041654635.1). Lineage (GTDB taxonomy): Bacteria > Muiribacteriota > Muiribacteriia > Muiribacteriales > Muiribacteriaceae > JBAZDD01. The sequence goes on along the minus strand of JBAZDD010000057.1, from coordinate 8,801 downwards.
ATGCATTGAATTAAAACTTGCTATCATTTCAGAAATCTGATTAATCATAATTTCTTTTTCTTCAGCTGCCTGTTGTTTTAAATTTCTTTCGTATCCTGATTTCATATTTCTAAGTTCGTTGTCAAAGTCACTTTCAGGAACAAGAACAATATATTTGTTAAAATTTACCAAATCTTTTTTTATAAAATAAATTTTTGCAAGAAATTTATATGCTTCAATATCATTTTTATCTATAACCAGTTCTTTTGATAATAATTCTGCCTTTTCAAGGTCACCACTTTTTAAATAAATATAGATTTTTTTTAATTTTAATTCACGATTATCTGTTTTTTCAGGAATAAGTTCAAGCGCTTTTTTTAAATTACCATAAGAAATAACCTGGTCAACCTGAGATATAATTTTATCATAATTTACAGTTTCAATATTTTCATTTTTTTCTGAATTACAGCCTGAAATAATAATTAGAAACAGAAATAATAATATAAGAAAAAAATTTCCCTCTCTTTTATACATCATTAATCCTTATTATTTTTAATTGCTGTTAAAGACCAGAATATTATATCAGATTTCAATAACAAAAAAAAGGATGGTTTGATTAAAAACCATCCTTTTTTTGAACTCTTACAGATTAAATTAAATTATTTAACTGTATCTTTCAAAACTTTTGAAGGTCTGAATTTTGGAACATTGTGAGCTTTAATTTTAATTGCTTTTCCAGTCTGTGGATTTCTGCCGTTTCTTGCTGCTCTTTTTACTGATTCAAAAGAACCGAAACCCATAACATTAACTTTCTGACCTTTTTTTAATTCTTTCATAACTGTTTCTACAAAAGCGTTAACCACTTTCTGTGTGTTTGTTTTTGAAAGAGACGCCTGTTTTGATACAGCATTGATTAGTTCTGTTTTGTTCATAGTAACCCCTCCATATTTTTTTTGTTTACATAATAAATTTTAAAAAATATTAGTTATAAAATCAACAACTATTTTTGTTTTTTTTTAATAAAACAATAACTATACTGATTCCAGCAAAAATTATACCTGTAAACTGACCAGTTGAAATGGCTTCATTAAGGTATTTATATGAAAGAAAGGTAACTATAACTGGTTTTAAAAAGAAAAACATTGAAGCCTGAGAAGCTTCAAGTTTTTCCATTGCTTTAAAAAATAAAATATATGCTAAACCTGTTACAAAAATGCCATTATAAGCCATAAGACTTAATATTTTCAGGTCAGTGGGTACTTTTATAGATATTCCCGAAACAATACCGGCAGACAACAAAACTATACTTCCTGAAAGAAAAGATACAAAATTAAACTGGATATTTCCATATTCACAGACATATTTTTTAGAAAACACTGTGTAAGTTGCGAATGTTAAAGCAGCCATAAGACTGTAAAAAATTCCTCTGTAAATTGAAGGGTTAACATTGGTTATATTTACTTCTCCAGTAATAATTAAAACTAATCCTGTAATTCCAAAACCAATTCCAGCGATTTTTTGAAAAGTTATTTTTTCTTTAAGTACAAAATTTGAAATTATTGTAACAAACATTGGATTCATAGCTACAACTGTCCCGGCAAGAAATGCTTTTCCGTGAAAAACAGCAAGTTGAAGAAAATACATTGATATTGCAACGTTTAAAATGCCAGGCCATGCCATTTTAATATAATCTTTTATTTCGAGTTTTTTTCTTTTGATAAAAGGGAGCATTATAAGTGCTCCAATAAAGAAACGCCAGGCTGTTACCCCGAGTGGAGTTACTTCTGAACCAATTAATTTTCCAGTAAATTCAATTGTAGAAAATAAAGTTATTGTAATTACACAGTATATATATTCCATTCGCGTTCTATCCAGATTTTCATTTAATTATGTTTGTTATGTTTAGTTTTTGTAAGGTTCACCCGCGTTTCATACGTGGTTTATACGCGTTTCATTCGCGTTTCTAAATAATCTCCAGATCCGCGTGCAGTGAACCTGATTCTTTAAGTATCTGAAAAATTGCTATCAAATCTCGTGGTTTTGCTCCCATAGCATTCAGGTTATCAACTATTTCCTGTAAACTCGAACCATTTGCAGGAATAATATTCCCATTGTCATCTCTTCCAATATTGATTGAAATATCACCATGTGATATTGCCACAGGGGATATTCTTACATTTTCAGAAATTACTATTGAACCTGTTTTTTCATTGATTATTACTCTTGCTCTTCCCTGGGGAACTATTTGAATTTTTTCAAGATTAGCAATAAAGGTAACCGGATGTTCTCTGAAAGAATGAGGAACATCAACCACAACTGTTCCAGGGTCAATTGCCATAGCACGATTTCTGCCATACTTATCATCAATCGCTTTTTTAATTTTTTCAGCTAAAGCAAAATCTTTTTCTTTTAAAATTAATTCAAGTTTACCATCTTTGATAAAAGTTGCTGGCACTTCATTTTCTACTAAAGCACCATTTGGAATTCTTGCAACAGTAACATGATTTCTCTGACCACCTGCTCCGCCAACTCCTGCATTAAATCCGCCAATTGATAAAGCACCTGAAGCAACCGCATATACGTTTCCATCTGCCCCTGTCAGAGGAGTTTGAAAAAGCACTCCACCCTGAAGATTTTTGGCATCTCCTATTGAAGATACTGTTATATCTATCTTATCTCCACTGCGGGCAAAAGGTGGCAAAGTTGCTGTAACAATTACCGCAGCTATGTTATTTGTGGTAAAATTGGACTGATTTGTAATTATTCCAAAATTATTCAGAAAATTTACAGCTGATTGAATCGCAAGTTTATTTTTATCCCCTGTTCCATTAAGACCGCCAACAAGACCATATCCTGTAAGCTGATTTTCTCTATTCTGTCTTCCGAAACGGACAATATCTCTAAGTTCAACTGTAAAATCCGCTGACATGCAGTACAAAGACAATATCCATATCAGAAACATTATTAAATACTTTTTCATAAAATTACCCTCACAATAACTTTTTTATTTTTTATTAAAAAATACTTCCCAGAATTCTCTGAAAGATATTTGGTTTCTGTGTTCGAGCTATTTCACCTTTACCTTTGTAAATAATTTTTGCATCTGCAAGCAGTCTTGAATCAACAGTATTTTCAGTTGAAACGTCTCTCGGTCTGACTTCACCTGTAAGTAGAATTTCCTGAATATCATTATTAACATTTATAAAACGTTGACCCTCAACGACCAGATTACCATTTGGAAGAACTTCAGTAACTTTAACTGAAACAGTTGCATTAACATTATTTGAAGCAACTGTTGAGCCTTTGCCTGAATACTGATTTTTTGAACCTGCCGATGCACCGCCAACCACATCAAGAAAACCTGTTCCTGCATTCATGGAAGCTGAATAATCTCTTGAAGTGTTTTTTGTTGCAGTCTGAGAAGCACTTGCTGCTTCAGAAATGAATACTGTAAGAATATCTCCAATTCGATGGGCTTTTTCTTCGGTATAAAAAGATTTTTGAGTGGAATTCTGCCATAATGAGCCGCCAAAAATATTAACAGCAAATATAATACTAATAAATAAGCTCAACCTTGTTTTCATCTGTTACCCTCCCTCGATAATTACGCCTGTCATTCTGAGACTGCAAATTTATTATTTCGTTAAATTTTCCATTCTGCAGTGCTGTCATTCTTGTTGTCATGTGGAATCCACTGCCAGGTCTTACCGCTTCGACAATGTTTCCTTTAATTACTATATCGGCGTAATCTATTCTGCTTTTTAACAGAATATCTCCTTCTGACATTTTTACCGCTGCCCTTGCAAACTTCAAAGCACTGGTATTATCAAAGGTTTCTGCCAGAATTGAGGGTGGAATTAAAACATCTTTTAACACAAAATTTTCTGCTGATATTTCCTGTCCTGGTTCTATTTCTGTTTTTGCTGTAAGTAATTTTGCAGGGATTTTCTCAACATATCTTAAAACAAGTTTTCTTACAGCTCTTCCATCGATAATTATTTCTACAATAACTCTTGATTCATTTGTACGATTTGCTCTTATTTGTATGTTTTCTGTTGGAAAACTGAGTTGATTATAATTTGTTATTTCTGGATTAAGAAGACCTATATTAGATTCAAGAAAATTTTCAAGATATTCTCTTGTAAGATCAAACTTATAAGTTCTTACTTCTATAAATTGACTGTTATTTGAAAGCAGAACAGGAGAAATATTATTCTGTATTAAAAGGTTATTAATATGATTTACATGAACTTTTTTTACACTTCCGGCGTTGGCTGCACTTGTTATTCTTTCATTTTTTAAATTTGCAGGAATATTTTCAAAAATATCACCTAAAGTTATATTTAAACCTTTTACAACAATATTATCTCTAATTTTTAAATCACCTGCATATATAAATGTCACAAATGACAATAAAAATATTACCAAAAACAGTTTTTTCACCTTACTCACTATTTACCTCGTTCACTTATTCACTCACTAACTTACTCACTGCTTCACCTTTCACTTAGGGGTCAAGTCTCAACATTACGACATTTTTACAAATGTGCGAATGGTCGAGAGCTTGACCCCGGCTCTTCCGCGTTTCATCCGCGTTTCATTCGCGTTTCACCTTATCTCTTAAGGTTTGTTGCTATTCCAAGCATTGAATCAGAGGTCTGTATAGCTTTTGAATTCACTTCATAAGCTCGCTGTGCAACAATCATCTGAACCATTTCTTCTACAACTTTAACGTTTGACATTTCAAGATAACCCTGCTGAATTGTCCCTCTGCCTTCAAGTCCTGCAACACCAGGTCCAATTGGTGCGCCTGAAGCTACTGTTTCAACAAACAGGTTTCTACCTATGGAATTTAAACCAGCTGGATTGATAAAGTTAACCAGTGTTATCTGACCTAATTCAATATTATCTTCTCCTATTGTAGCAGATACTGTTCCATCTATTCCAACAGAAACTCTTTCTGCACCTTCAGGAACTACTATAAGAGGCTCAAGAAAAAACCCATCAGAATTTACTATTGTTCCTGTTGCATCCATTTTAAATGCACCATCTCTTGTATAAGCAATTGTCCCATCTGGTCTTGTTATCTGAAAAAATCCATCACCTTCAATAATCAAATCAAGAGGATTGTCTGTCTGTCTGAAATCACCCTGAGAAAATAATCTCTGAGTTGCAACCGGTCTTACACCATGCCCAGTCTGTATTCCAGCTGGAACATTCTGTCCTGCGACAACCGGAGTTCCTGCTTCCCTTATTGTCTGATACAAAAGATCCTGAAATTCAGCTCTTACTTTTTTGTAACCTGTTGTATTAACGTTTGACAAGTTGTTTGAAATAATGCTGATGTTTAAATCCTGTGCATCCATACCTGTCGCCGCTGTATAAAGTGATCTCATCATAATATTTTTCCTCCGTTATCTGCTTTTTAGATTTTCTCGCGATTCGTCAACCGTGATCCGTTAAAAGCGTTTTTGCTTTGTTTTTCGGATTACTCATTACTTATCACCGATTACGGCTTTTATCTACTTCCAACTCTTGATATCAATGTTCCAACACTCTGATCGTGAGTTGTTATACATTTTTGATTACTTTCATAAGCTCTCATAACTGTAATCATATCTACCATCTCTCTGACTATATTTACATTTGATTTTTCAAGCACACCCTGTTCAATTTTTGTGTTTTCAGAAGCTCTTCCAAAACCAGCTCTTTCATCATCAAAATCATAAAGATTATATCCCACTTTTCTCAAATATCTCGGATCATCAAACTCCACAACCATTACTTTATATTGTGGATTTCCATTAATATAAACCACTCCATCAGTATCAACTTCAACATTCTGAGACTCACCAACAGGTATATATTCTGTATTTAATGCAAAATTCCCGTCTGTATCAAGCAGAATATTTCCTTCATTCATTATTGCCGGCTGTCTTAATCCCAATACTTTGTTACCATCGGCATCAACAAGATTACCGTCCTGTCCTACACGAAAATTTCCTGCTCTTGTATATTTAATTCCATTTTGTGTTTCAACTGCAAAGAAACCTTTGCCAATTAAAGCAAAATCAAGAGGGTTCTGTGTGTGCTGTAGTTTTCCCTGTTCATAAATTGTTGCGATTTCATCAACAGATGCTCCTGTTCCAAGCTTACCAATATATGGTCTGAAATCAATCTCAAGCTTTTTGCCAAATAGTTTTCTATTATCATCTATTCTATGAATATCCATGTTAGGAACGTCTTTAAAAAGCGCTATATCTTTTTTAAATCCTGTAGTATCAGCATTAGCTAGATTGTTGGTAACCACATCCTGTCTTGCCTGTTCAACAAGCATTCCTGAGGCAGATGTGTAAATTCCTCTTATCATTTTTTCACCTCCTCTTGTTCTTTACAGTAATTATTATCGCAGTTTAAGCTTTCAATATTTTTATTTATAAACTCCCCTGCAATATAACTCTTATCAATAAGATAATAAGCAAAATGGGCATGAAGACATTTTGGAAACATAATGTCACTTATTCCTCCAACACCCAGTTCTTTTATATTTTCAGGCACATATCCCAATTTATTTTCAGCAGTTTTTTCAAGTATTTTGGAATATTTTTGAGTTTGAGATTTAAAAATTTCAACATTTTCTTTAATGTATTCAGATAATTTTGTAATAAATCCTTCAGATTCAAGTTTTCCAATTTTTTTGGATAAATATGGGCATGTCAGCCAGTAAAGTGTTTTAAAATGTGGTTTTTTTTCATCAGGTAATAACTCAATTACCTGTGGATAATTGTATTTACAAAAAGAACTGATTTTATATGGAAGCAGACTTTTTCTTTTAAGCTGCATTTTTATAACTTTATCAAACTCTGTCCAGATTGCCATTTACCCTCTCATAATCATTTTTTATGTTTTTTTCTTTGATTATTTTATATATCGGCAACGACAGAAAAAAACATTAATGGGTTAAGGGTTAATGAGTTGTGAGTTACCAAGTTACCGCTCCTCTTCTCTTCTACTTAAAGAGTTTTTTAAGCAGTTCTTTTCCTTTTTCTTCGATTTTATCCAGTACTTTTTCTTTAAGCTCAGCTTCAATTTTTTCTTTATAAATATCATCTATATTTGTTTTAAATTGAGGTGAAAAGGCACTCCCAAGAAGTTGTATGTTAATTTTATCATCGACGGTAAGATATTTATCTATGTCATTTTTTTTTAAAAATTCAAGCTGTGGTGAAAAATTAAGGGAAAAATTCATGTTTGCCTCAGTATCGATATATCCCCCACCAAAAAAGTTAAATTCATCTCCAATGCCTTCAATATCACCAAAGCTGAATTTTTCATCTTTCAATTTTACTTTGGCTTTTATATCTTTCATCGGAAGATTTCTTAAAGTTTCACTTGAAGATTTTAAAAAAAGTTTTTCAATTCCCATTGTTTCAAAAAAAGCTTTAGTAAGTGTAAGACTTCCATTTCCTTCAAAAGTTTTCATATCAAAATTCTGCCCTGTTAATTTAAAATCGCCATGAATTTCTCCTTGAACAGGTATTTTATCCATATTATTTAGTTTAAGAAAATCAAGCGCTGAAAGATTTTTTGCGGTGAAATCAGCCTGCATTTTTAAAACATCCTCAAATGTCATTTTAGAACTTACATTGAAAGATCCTTTAAAAATAAAGCCCGATGCTGTAATATCGAATACCATGTTTTCCATGGTTGATTTTATTTTTAAATTTTTAGCAGGAAACTGGATTTTTTTTTTATCTTCAGTCAGAAATGCATAGTTGATGCTGGGAACATTTCCATCAACACTCATTTTTAAAGTTTTTTTTTGCAGGTTCATATCAATATTACCGTTAATTTTACCTTTCTCTTCGATTTTCATCTCTTGTTTAAGAACCTCAAAAAGTTTCAGAATATCTGCTTCAAAAAGTTCAGCTGTAAAATTTGCTTTTAATTCATTAAAATCTTTAAATTCTCCGCTTAATCTGACAGTTGATACTTTAACATTATTAATTGCTAAATCTAAAGTAAAATTTTTCAGATTTATATTATTATCAACCACTGAAAATTTCTGATTATTTACTCTAAAGTTAATTCCTGCATAAAGTATATCCATGGATTTAATTATTATATCAACAGAATAATTAACATGTTCACCTTTTTTTGAAAATACGCCTTGGGCATCTAAAAATGCTTTGTTAATTTTTATATCATATCCAGCAATATATTCATTAAAAAAAGGTTGATATTTTATAGCATCAATATTTAATAATGAAAAATCTCCAGCTAAAACACCATCTTTTTCATGTAGGTTAAATTTTACATCTTCATTGTTAAAAAGTTTACCTGTTACATCGACGTTAAGTGGAGAAATTACAGCATCTGCATTTATACTTCCTGTTTTTGATTTCACATTTACTTTTTCATCATTATACGCTACAACCATATTTGAAACATTTACTTTGTTCACATTCACAAACTGATCTGGTGGCTTTACACTTTCGGCTGCATAAATTTTATTTGAAGGAAAAATCGAAAAATCATAAACCAGATTTTGAAATTTTTCCAGATTAAACTTTCCATTACTGAATCTGACAATATTTACAAGTATATTTCTTACATCTATATGACTTATTACAATCTTTTTCTTAAACAGTTCACCAATTTCATAAACAAAGTTAAGAGAACCCACTGTGAGAAATACATTTTCTTCAGAAGCAGGTTCCCAAATTTTTATACCATTAGCTGAAAGTTTGGAAAATATATTAGTAGATAATCCGTCAAGTTTTACCCTGGTATTGACAGAGGATTGCAGAAAATTTTCCACA
>JBAZDD010000056.1:0-10128 GCA_041654635.1 Candidatus Muiribacteriota bacterium | reverse complement strand
GCTTTATCCGCAGCTCTTAAGTTTTTGCTTTCTCGGATTACTGATTACTCATCACTGATTACGGCTCTTATCTTACTCACTTTTTACTTATTTTTACATGTCTTATTTTCATTGCAAGTTCTTTTGGAAGTAAAACAGTAACAAGTGGAGTGTTTTCAAAAGCTTTATTTACCTTTACACTTATTACCTTTCCCTTGCCGTGTTCATTCCCTTTTCTATCAATTAAAATTACATCATCATTTTCTGAAGGAAGCGGATGAAATTCATAAGGTATTATAACAGCAGCTTCGTTTTCAGAATAATTCGGATTGACAAGAAAAATTGCAAGTCCGGGACATTTCCCAACACATATTGTGCAGGCATTGCATTTTTCAAACTCAATTTCAGGAGTATTTGTAATATCCCCCTTAACTGTTATTGCACCTTTTGGGCATGAATACGCACATGGATTACATGGAATTTTTTCAATACATTCAATAACAGGAAAAAATTTAGACATGGATTCCCAGTTTTCCGGAAGTTTTACCTGTGAAAAATCAATAATACCAGTTTTTTTGTAATCCATTATCTTTCCTCCAGAAAAATTTTCTTTTTACCAGATGCTGCTTTTTCACCAAAAGGACCAGTTCTGAGGCTTTTAAGCTCAAACTCTATATGTTCAACTTCATTAATAAATTCACTTCTGTTGAATTTTTCAATATCATAAGCTGCTTTTAAACCAGCCATTCTTCCTTCAAGCATTGCAGCAGAAGCTTCTTCAATTCCGGAAGCATCGCCTGCGACAAATATTCCTGGAACAGTGGTTTCCATGTATTTATCATGAAGAGGAACATATCCGCATAATTCTTTAGCATATTTTATTCCACAACCTGCCTGATGAAGCAATTCAACAGAAGGTGTCAATCCAACAGCAAGACATATCGTATCAACATTTATTTCTTTCTCAGTTCCTGAAACTGGCTGCCAGTCAGAGCCAACTTCACAAATCACAGCCTTTTCAACACTTTCTTTACCGTAAGCGCCTAATATTGTATGTGATGTATATATAGGAACCTGCATTCTTCTTAGTTTTGCTGCATGAACATGATAACCACCTATTCCTGGAGCAGCTTCTACCACACCTGCGATTTTAACCCCTGCCTGCATAAGCTGATAAGATACAATAAGTCCAATGTTTCCAGCACCTATCATCAAAACTTTATCGGCTGGTTTTACTCCATATAAATTCATAAGAGTCTGAACTGCTCCCGCCCCATATATACCAGGAAGGTCGTTGTTTTCAAAAGAAACCATATTTTCCATCGCACCAGTTGCAAAAATAAATTTATGAGCTTTAACACTGATAAGTTTTTCTTCAGTTTCAAGCACTATGTTATCAGGTTTATAAAATCCTACAGCACTTGTCTGCCCCATATATTTAACTTTATTTTTATCAATAGAATTTATAAGAGTACTGCATATATTTACCCCTCTTGTTGAGGCGTAATGATTTTTACTACCGAAAAATTTATGAGTCTGTTTTGATAATTGACCACCTGGGGTTGGATTTTCATCAACCACAAGAATTTTATCAGTATATTTTGAAGCTTCAACTGCAGCTGAAAGACCTGCTGGACCACCACCGATAATTACAATATTATAATTCTCAGTCATTTTTTACCTCCGGCAAGTCACCTTTTTTATTCTGATATTCTACTCTCATTCCTTCTTTAAGAGGCTCTATACATGTTTTTATATTTGGAATATCATTAACTTTCATTAAACAGGCTGAACATTTACCAATTGCACAGAATAGACCTCGATTTCTATCAAGTTTTGGTGATTTTCTGAGAAGTCTGATTCCGTTATCATGCAATGCAGCCGCAATAGGTTCCCCTTCATATCCTTTTAATTCTTTTCCTTCAAAATAAAAAACAACCTGTTTTTTTTCTTCAAATTTAAAATCCAATACCGGATGATTTTCAAGCCTCATATATTATAACCCCCTTACTCGCTTGCGCTCGTGTAATGTTACCTTACAATAAACGGTAATCCGTTAACAGTAATCTGTAATCCGTTAAAAACTTTGTTGCATTATTTTTTCGGGTCACTCATTACTAATTACGGATTACGGCTCTTAAGTTTTTGCTTTCTCGGATCACTCATTACTCATCACTGATTACGGCTCCTAAGTTCTTGCTTTCTCGGATTACTCATTACTCATCACTGATTACGGCTCTTATCTTATTCACTGCTTCATATTACGGCTCCTAAGTTCTTGCTTTCTCGGATTACTCATTACTCATCACTGATTACGGCTCTTATCTTACTCACTGCTTCATAGATTTTAGCTTTTTATTTTATTATTTTCAATAGTTCTTTGTAAATATATTCTGCTTTAAGCATGTTTCCTTTTTCGCTCAAATGTCTGTCTGGTACAAAATATTTATCAAAATTTTCTTCTGGATTATTTAATTTGTAATTCTGAAAAAAATTGTAATTATCAATAAAATTTATATTATTTTCATTACAAAAATCTCTGATAATTTTCATATCATTTTCAAAATAATTCATAAAAACAGGAACAATATTTTTTTTATTACAAATTTCAACAATCCTTTTTATATCATTTATAATCCACTCATTAATACTATGATGAAATTCCTTACCTGTAACAAATGATAAAACCCCTCCCATTTTTTCTTCTCTTTCAAAAACATCATATCTTCTTGCAACAACAGCATATCGTTGAATTGCTTCATCAATTATAGGAATTTTATCTTCTGATATAAAACTTCTGTATTTTATAAGATAATCAACCGCTTTACTGTAATCACCATTTAACATACTTATTTTTGCAATAACTGGATAACTTAAATATTTTAAATTTTCTGACAAGGATTTCTCAAATTCCAAAGCAAACTCAAGAGCTTTTTTTAAATTCCAATCAGCAATAATAAAATCAATAAATCTTATGAATTCAACTATGTTATTTTTTAAATGCGATTCAAAATTTACAAACTGCAACTTAAAATTTTCAAAAAGCGGATTATTGATTAAAACCGGGATTTTTAACACTAATGAAAGTTTCTGCTCTTTTGTGAGAAATTCGTACATATTTTCAGTATAATTATGGATTAAATCAATTTCATCAATAAAATATAAAGTTTCAAGCACGAGACAAATATTATTAAATTGTTCTTCAGAGATTTTGTTATAAAATTTAAAAAGACCCGGATTTTTCGTTATTCCTTTTAAAATAAGTTCTAAAATTTCCTGTTTGTTTTTTTCATTAAAAAAATATTGATTTAATGTAAAAGCTTCTGAAAAATAAACTTCATTGTATTCAGGAGCCATTTTTCTTCCTTTATCATAATTTTTTCTGAAAAGTTCATTATTTCCAAGAGCTGCCTGAGTTTCAGCAAGAAAAAGATAATTATCAACATAATCAGGCTGAACCTCAATCCCTTTATTAAAAGACCTTACAGCTTCAGTTAAATTATTATTTTCAAAATAATATCTTCCAAGTTCAAGCCATGCCATGCCATCTTCCGGGAAAAGTTTTACTGCTGCCTCAAGCCATTTTAAACTCTGTTCCATTTTTCCATATTTTTCAAAAATCAGACTTAATCTTAAAAATAAAGATAAATCGGGATTTTTAACTATATTTATTTCATCAATAATCCGTTTTATAATCAAATCTATATCACTTTCTGTTCTGAAAAGTATTATATTTTTTAATACAACAATAGAATCATTCATCATCCATTCATCATAAAAAGAATTAATAATATCTAACGCTTCATACTCTTTAAATTGCATTATTTTATTGATAATTAGTAAAGTTAATGAATCTGGAGAACAAGAAACACATTCTGATAATATTCTGTCTGCTTCAGAAAATCTGTAATCATAAAGAAGTTTGAATTCAGGAGTTGTAAAATCTAATTTTCTGAAGTTTAGAATTGATGTTTTTTCTGAACTATTCTTGAATTTTTCAAATAAAAAATCAGGTTGAGGTATTTTTTCAAGTAATTCAAGTAAAACCGCGGATTCAATATCATACTTTTGGAAATCGATATATGAAAAATCAAATAAACGGTCTTCCTGCTCAATTCTATCAACAGATAAAACTTCATTATTAATATTTTCACTTTTTCCACCGAATAAATACATATAAAGTCGAAAAATTCTTCTTTTAATTATAAAAGATTTAATTTTTTCCAATAACGAATCAGCTGATTTGAACCCATCAAAATTAGAATAATTATTCGCGCCTGTAAGAATTAAAAAATATTCCGGTTGATATAAATCAATATATTTTTCAATATTTTTTTTTATATAATTTGTGTTAGAACCTGAAAGTCCAAGATTAACAACATTATATCCTTTAGAATGAGTTTCTCTGTTCAGATATTCTGATAAATAATATGGATAAGTTTGATTGTTTTGAACATGAGCTCCATAAGTGTATGAATCACCTATTGTTATAATTGTTTTTTTATCTTTTTCAACAAAATCGTTAATTCTGGGCAAGGTTAATACTCTTGCAGACAAAAACAAAACAATCTCAAGAATAATTAGCGTGTAAAAAATATATGATAATCCCAAAAATACTTTTTTCATTTGATATATTCTAATTCAGAATTATTTTTTTAGCAAAAAGTTTTTGATTTTCCCGCGTTTCTAAGTTTTTGCTTTATCGGATAACTCATTACTCGTCACTGATTACGGCTCTTAAGTTTCACCCGCGTTTTTAACATCTACCACCAGATTACTGCTGTATCCGGTATTTCAAGAACAAATTGAAAGAAATTGTCTTTAATATGATTAAGATAAATCTGACCACCATAATCAGTTATTTCGTCTTTGATATTGTAAAGCCCCAACCCTTGTCCTGAAAGAACATTTTTTTCTGAAACAGTTGTAAATCCTTTTTTGAATATAATTCCGGGAATTTCTTCCAGAGAGTATTTTTCAAGATCAAAACCTTTTCCATCATCAGTATAATTTATAATAAATTTTTGATTTTTAACACCGACTTCAATAAAAATTTTCATATTTTCTTTATATGAATGTGTGATTGAGTTTTTTACAAGTTCATTTATCCAGTCTGTTATTTTCTGAAATTTTTTAGAGTAAACAAAAACATGTTCTCTGTCAGTATTAAATTCAATATTGATTTTTTTCTGATAATCGGTAAAAATTTTACTCTGAATTTCACAAAGATAATCCTGAAGATTGCCTATTTCAGCAAAAGTATTCAAGTCAACCGAATTAAAAAAATCATTCCATTCAGGAATTTCTTTTTCCCCACAGGATTTATCAAGTTTATTTCTGAATTTTTTTAATTTAAGAAAAATATATAAAAGATCGATTGCTCTTTTTCCATCTATATTATTTTTTAAATGACCTGGATTTTTAAGTAAAAAATTATAAAGTGAAAAAATATTTTTACCATAATTCTCATTTAAATCCATAAAACAGAGATTTATGAAAAAAACTTTTAAAAAATGAACCTTGTCATCAATACAACTTTTATCTTTTGTAATTTTCGAGGTAATCACACCTACTTTCACAAAAATATCAGCTATATCGTACAAATCAAAAAGAATTGCTGCACCTTTAAGAATATTAATCTGAACATTTATATCGATTAAAATATTTTCAAGAGCCTGATCTGAAATATCACTTTTTTCAAGTTTTTCAATATGAGCGAGAATTTTACATGAAACTGTTTTTATATTTTCAGAAAGCTCAGGACTGAAAGTTTTCATTATAAAAACCTTGTAAAACTTTTTTAAAATTTAATATTAACAAGAGCAGGTCTCCCATCTATAGAAAAATAAATTGTGTTTTCATCATTGTAAATCTGATCAAAAATATCTTCTTTACCAGAATTAATAAGAGGAATTGAAATATCATAAAGCTTTTCTTTACCAAAATTTGCAGTAACAACTTTCCCACATACCATGTTTGCCAGTTCCATGGCAGCATCTTCAATATAAGAATTATCAACCTCTTCATCATCATCAAGCCCCATCATATTTACAGCAAGCTGATGCGCTGTTTCGCGTGAAAGTAAAATAAAAAGATTACCATTAACATCACCTGAAAAAGTTATATAAGTTATAAAAAAATTTTCATGACCAAGATTTTCCAGCTCGTGTCTGTCAACTGGCTCAGCAAAAAGAAACGCTGTAGTTTCTAAAACTTCAACAAATACTTTTTCGGTAATAGTAATATTTTTCACACTATTCTCCTAATAATTCATTTATTATATCACAAATATCTTCAGGAGTAAACGGTTTGGTTAAAAAAAATTTCACTCCTTTTTTTTCAAATTCATTTTTCAACACATCACTGCCTTTAGAAGTTACAATAACAACTGGTATTTTTTTCAGAGAATCAATCTCAGATATCTTCTCTACCATTTCTTCACCTGTCATAACAGGCATATTTAAATCAGTAAAAACAATATCAATTTTCTCCTTACTCAAAACTTCAAGGGCAACTTTTCCATTCTCAGCCTCATATATATTATCAACTTCAACACATGCCATTCCCAGAATTTTTTTAATAATTGCCCGCTGCGTTTTTGAATCATCTACAAGCAGAACACTGTAACCCATTTCACCCTCCTTTGGATTTCGCGTAAGCGAAATGTAATGTTACCTTATGGTAACATGTAACGACTTTCAGTCGTGTAAAGTCATCTTCGATGACAGTAAAGTTGACTACCGTCAACAGTTAAAACAGTTAATAAGTTACCGGGTCTGCGCCCCTCAGTGAATATGACCGGAAGGCTAAAGCGACTTCTCACTTACTCACTGTTTCTTTTTCATCTCACTTAGGGGTCAAGTCTCAACATTACGACATTTTTACAAATGTACGAATGATCGAGAGCTTGACCCCGACCTCACTGCTTCAAATTTTATACCTCTCTGCTCCAACCTTAATGGTTGTTTCACCAGTTTCCATTTCAAGAATCATCGTACGAGGTTTTGAACCGCCAACATCTTTACCATTCAATAATATATTATTTTTCCATAAAATTTTTCTTAAAATTGTAAAATTTCTTTCACCAATATTAAATTGCGAAGTTGTATTAAGAGCTGCCCCACATCCGGCAGCCTTTACAATAAGGTTTTTTCTGGAAGCCCCGAGTTTAAACATTTGATTAAAAAGCGCTGTAACCCCTGTTTCAACAAACATATAAGGATTTTTTGCAGCTTTTTCTTCGTCAATTTTAGCATTTGGAAGCAGGCAATGAACTAATCCACCAATTTTATTCTGACTGTCATAAACAGTTAATCCAAGACATGAACCTAAAGAATATGTAATCAGAGATTCAGATGTATCTTTTATTATTTTCATGTCAGATATACCAACAATAATCAGAACAACCCCCTGGATTTCGCTTGCGCGAAATGTAATGTTACTTTCGCAACATGTGATGGCTTTCAGCCATGTAAAGACACCTGCCGGTGTCAGTAAAGTTGACTACCGTCAACAGATAAAGCTTTCTCGGATTACTTATTATGGCTCTTAAGATTCATTCGCGACTTTTCCGCGATTTAATCCCGTTTCTCTCGCGTTTCACCAGTTCTATTGTTTAATATAAACTGCTGGTTTAATTAATTTAAAGTTCCCTGTTCTTCCAGATAGACTTTCAGCATTACCCACAACAAAAATACCACCAGGTTTTAAAAGATCATGCATTTTTTTAACAATTGTCGCCCTGGTTTCATTGTCAAAATAAATCATGACGTTTCTGCAGAAAATCATATCAATAGGTCCTTTTAATGGATACTGCTCTGTTTTCAAATTAAACTGTCTGAATATAATATATTTTCTGAGAACATCATTTACTTTA
Organism: Candidatus Muiribacteriota bacterium; assembly: GCA_041654635.1. Classification (GTDB taxonomy): domain Bacteria; phylum Muiribacteriota; class Muiribacteriia; order Muiribacteriales; family Muiribacteriaceae; genus JBAZDD01. Next base: position 2,273 of record JBAZDD010000056.1, on the reverse strand, counting down.
TATAAATTGCAGTTTCTTGAAGCAGAATTTTTTGAAAAATATCGATTTTTTAGCGCTGGAGGAATATTTTCAAGTTTTTCTTTGGCATAAACACCATCAATAGCTTTCTGTAAAATAGTAGTGCTTATATCTGTTGCAAGAATTTTTATATCTGAAAAATGTTTATTTTTGGATTTAAGAATATCATCAATTATCATAGCCAGAGTATATGGCTCTTCACCAGAGGAACAGGCAGCTGACCATATTTTTATAGTTTTCTGACTATTTTCAATCCATTTTTCAAGATATTCCGCAGCTGAATCGAGACTTGATTTTTCTCTGAAAAAACTGGTTACATTAGTTGTAATAACATCAATAAGACTTGAAACTTCTTCCCCAGTATTATCATTTTCAAGAAAATGCATATATTCATCAAAATCATTCAGTTTTAACGCTCTTATACGCTTACTTATTCTGGCACTCACAAGAGCTTCTTTACCATCTTTCAAGTTAATACCTGATTTATCATATACAATATTACAAATTTTTTTAAAATCTTCATTTTTCATATTGGCTGATTATACCTCACAATTGATAAAAAGTAAATACATCGTACATATTTTTCAATAAAGTATTTCGTTAAATATTCATAAATCCCCCACACGGATTACTGATTACTCATCACCGATTACGGCTCTTAAGTTCTTGCTTTCTCGGATTACTGATTACTCATCACCGATTACGGCTCTTAAGTTTCATTCGCGTTTTAATCACTTAACCCCTGCAAAATCTGAAAGAATATTAACTACTCTGTTCAATTCCTCAGCCTGAGCTGTCATTTCTTCAGAAGCTGCGGCAGTTTCTTCTGAGTTTGCGGCATTTTCCTGAGTGATTTTCTGAAGTTCTGCAATAGCTCGATTTATTTCATCAATTCCATTTTTCTGTTCCCCAGAAGCGCTTGAAACTTCATTAATTAAAGTGCTTATATTTAAAACCGATTCTTTAATTTTCAGCAACACCTGACCTACTTCTTCAGAAACTTTAACCCCATTGTCAGCATTTTGCTTTGATTCCTGAATTAAAGCTGATGTGTTTTTAGCTGCTTCTCCCGCTCGCTGTGCAAGATTTCTAACTTCTTCTGCTACAACTGCAAAACCTTTACCAGCTTCTCCGGCTCTTGCTGCTTCAACTGCTGCGTTAAGTGCAAGCAGATTGGTCTGAAATGCTATTTCATCTATTGTTTTAACAATTTTTGCAGTCTGATCAGAGCTATCTTTAATTTTACCAATTGCTTCAATCATTTTATCAGTTGTACTGCCTGCTCTTTCGGCAAATTCTCTAGCTTCTTCAGACATTTTGGAAGCCTGAAATGTATTTTCAGTATTTCTTTTAGTCATGGAAGCCATTTCTTCAATTGATGAAGCACTTTCTTCCAAACTTGCGGCCTGCTCGTTAGCAGCCTGAGCAAGACTCTGACTTGACTGACTTACCTGAGAAGATGCAGAACCTACTTCATGAGCACCTCTTAATAAATCTTTTACTATAGAGGAAACCATTTTTACTATAGAAGTTACAAGATATATAGCAATTAATACTCCAGCAATAAACGCTACTAAGCTCATCCCTACAATGCCTGCTCTACACTGATTCGCCGAAGCAAGCATCGCTTCATCAGTCATTACATTCTGTCGTGTTACCTCGCCAATCTGACCTAACAGAGCCTGGACTTTTTGAAGATTCGGCTGAGTTTTCTCAACAAAAATCTGATTTGCCTGAATCATACCAGAAACACTTTGTTCTGCCCTTTCATCCATTTTTTTTAAAATATCAAATAGTTTTACACGAGAAGGATCAACCTGTTCACTCATTATTTTCTGAGCATCATTATTTTTACCCTCTCTTAAAAGTTCAATTACTTTTCTTCCACCTTCATGTATTAAACGGTGCGGTTCTTCAGACTCTCTCATAAATGAGGCAAGTTCCGAATCTGAAGTCGCAACTTGTTTCCCCTTTTCACCATAAAGAAAACTCCCATAAGTACATTTTGTATGATCAAGTTCACCTTTGAAATCATTTATAGTATGATTTACATACAACACAAGATTATTAATCCAAGCCATGTGAGCAGCTTCAACCTGGGCAATAAATTTTGGTAATTCTGAATCTGCTCTTACAAACACTTTCCCTATTTCATTAGCTGACTCATGCAACTGTGAATGAGGAGCTTCTATATCTCTCAGTGGAGCAGCAAGGGCGGGAAGAATTTTCTCAGCCTGTCTTCTTCCCTCCCCGTA
>JBAZDD010000055.1:0-10141 GCA_041654635.1 Candidatus Muiribacteriota bacterium | reverse complement strand
ACTGTTTCTAAATATTTTTCTTTTATATAACCAGTTTTAACTGCTGTTTCAATAAGATTTTCAAAATTTTCAAGTGTATAAAGATTTATTTTTGAGTTTCTAAGGTTATCAATGCCTTTTTTCATTCCATAGCTGAAAATCGCAATACAGTCGTCAACAATACATTCTTCTTCCCTCAAAGCCTCAACAACTGATATAAGACTGCCTGCTGTACTTACTAAATCCTCAACAATTAATACTCTGTCCCCTTTTTTCACAACACCTTCAATTCTATTTTTTCTTCCATGGGATTTGCTTTCACCTCTTACATAAACCATAGGCTTATCAAGTAATTCTGAAAGCCAAGCAGCATGAGGAATTCCAGCGGTTGCTGTCCCCGCAATAACATCAAATTTTAAATTATATTTTTCAATCAGTTTAGCAAACCCGTCTCTGATGATTTTTCTTTTTTCAGGATATGAAATAATTACTCTATTATCGCAATATATTGGGGAAAGTATTCCTGAAGCAAATTTAAAAGGGTTTTCAGGTGAAAGTTTTACAGCTTGAGTTTCAAGAAGTATTTCTGCAATATTTTTCATCAACAGCTCCTTTAATCATTCAGATTTATCTGGCTGACTTCTTTTTTATTTTTAAAAAAATCAGTAATAGATTGATTTCCGTTGAAATAAATAACTTGGCGGTTTGAAGCAATATTTAGAAAAAGCGAACACGTACTTTCCAGTCTGTTTGTGTCAAAAAAAGAAAAAGTTTCATCTAACACAACAGGGAAAAACCCTTTTTCATCAATAAGCTCAATCATTGCAAGCCTGAATGCAATATATAGCTGGTCAAGAGTGGATTCAGATAAAATATCATCATTCAGAAATGCATTTGCTTTTTTAGAAAAAACTTTAAAATAAAGCCTGTTGTCTTCACCAAACTCAACTTTCACATCCTGATATTGCCATGCGGTTATGTAAATAAAATATTTATCCATTGTTATATCAAGAATAGAATTTGCATTATCCATCAAATCCATGTGAGCTCTTTTAATATATTCTTCAACATATCCTGAAATATCATTTTTTTCTTCAAGTATGGAAAGCTCTCGTTTGTTCCAGTTTATAAATTCTTCAAGTTCAAAAAAATCATCACAGAAATATCTATTTTTGTTTAATACTATTTCAAGATTCTTTATTTCATCTTCAATTTTTCCTTTTTTTTCATTCAATTTTTCCATTTCAGTTTTAATAAGTTCAACTTCAATTTCTTTTTCCTGATTAGTATTTTTTAGTTCAGATAATTTTTCTTTTAAATCTTGTTTTCTATAAACAAGTATTTTAAAATCATTTTCAATATCATCTTTACTTTTTTCTTCAATCAAATTTTGATACTCATTTTTAAGTTTTTCAAGATTTTTACCAAGCTCTTCACGGGAATAAAATTTTTCTTTAAACTCATCAACTGTTGATACACTGCAAGCTTTAAGATATCTCATCAAATCGTTATTTAAAGCCTGAATTTCTCGAGAATACTGAGTTTGAATATCCATCTGTGATTTTGATTTTTCTTCAGAAGCTCTTTCTTTAAAATAATACCATAGAAAAATCAATATACCTGAAAGAATAAAAAGAAAAGAAAATATTAAGGAAAAAAATGAACCACCGGCTGCGACAATTAAGATAATTATTGCAAAAACCATGCTGAGATTTTTATATACAAGAAGATTACTTACAATATTGTCATATTTTTTAGTTAAAATATCTGCATTTTTACTATTAAGTGTTGCTGTAATTCTGGAAATTTCTTCAAATTTTTCCAAAGTAAAATTTTTCAACCCGTCAAGTCGATTTTCAAGATAGATTTTTTTTTCTTCGATTTTTGATATTTTCTTCAATTTTTCACTTAATTTTTCAGTTTCACCTGCAAGTTCATCAAATTCTTTCTTTAATTCAGTAAAGTTTTCAACAGCTTTAAAAATAAAAGATTTTTTTTCAATTTCTCTTTGAATATAATTCAAATCATTTTTTAATCCTTTTAAAACATTAAGTCCTGTTTCTCTTTCAATAACAAAACTTCGGACTTCATCAATTTTTTCTGTATTACTGTTTATAATTTCTTTTATAAGATTGATATCTTCATTTAATTTTTTTCTGTAATTTCTGACTTTTTTCAACACATCTGATTCTGATTTTATATCACCTGTTGAGATAAAATTTTTAATTATATCAGCAACATTTTTAATATTTTTTCCTTTTTCAAAAAAATAAATCCAGTCTCTCTGTTCAAGAAAAAAAAGAGCACCAAAAACTGAACGGTTAATATCTATACCAGCTATTTCACAATATCTTAAAAAAGCTTTTTCTTTTTCAAAAACTGTTTTATTTTCATTCAACATAAAATTACCAGAAGCAGCATCTTTAGAAATCTGGATAATTTCTTCATTTATCTCAATATCCATTGAAATAAAATAAGGTTCTGAAAGATTGTGAAAATTCTTTTTATATATATTGAAATCAAAAAGCATGAGCTCCTGTATTGCAGAAAAAACAGTACTTTTGCCAGTGTCATTACTGCCATTTATCAGATTGAATTCATGATTTAATTCAATTACTTTATGTTGGAAATTTCTGTAATTTTTAAGAATAAGTTTTTTTAAAAGCATGTATTATCCTTCATAGAAATTAATGCCAGATTTTAAAATTTCTTTTTCAACTTCAATTTTATTTTTATCAAAACTTTTTTTTACATGCTTTATAAATATTCCTGATTCAAGGTAATTTGGTATTCTTTCAATATATTCCTCAGATATTACAGTTTCATCTTGAAGAGACATAAAAAGAAAATTTTTTCTTTCTCTTTCATAAAAACCTGTTACATAATCAAGAATTTCAGGTGTGTTAATTTCACCTTTTAAAACCATGTTGACAATGGTATTTTCACCATAATAATCATTTAATATATTCTGAATAAAAGTTTTTCCTCTTCCTGTAACATCAATAGTTAGATTGTGGTGTCTGAAATAGTTACCTTCAATTTTTCTATATGAAAAATTTCCTTCTTTAATACTTAAAATCCCAACACCTGACTCTTTCTGCTCCCTTATAACACTAAAATCAAATGGAGGAACACAAATTAAATTTTTACCTGAAACAAATTCTATTTCTGAAGCACCTAAAGTAAAAACTTTATCACCTTCAATCTGATGATTTGGATTATTCTGGCAAAAAATATAAAAATTATTTGGATTTGTTTTTATTTCTTCCTTAACATTATCTGAAAGTAAAACAATAGACACTTCTTGATTATTAAAAGAATATTCTAAAAAATTTTTTTTCAAAATTTGCACTTTTTCATTATATTCAAGTTTTGAATATATTGAAACATCATTGAACTCATCTAATTGACCAGGCAAAATAAAAACAGGTATATCAAGGGTATCAAATAAATCCCTGGTTGCCTGATAATCTTTAACTGAAAACATGTTTGTCCCAAATAAATTCCCACATATCACAATAGCATTGATTTCATTCTGATAAAAAATATCTGACACTCTTTTGATAAACTCTGTTCTTAAGTGTTCTCTGAGTATTTTACCAGACAGTCCGAGGTCAGGGAAAAGTTTACCCAGAAACACATTTGATATATGTAGAATATTAAATGTCATGATAGGAATTATACAGAAAAATAAAAATACAGTCAAATTTCTAAAAACGCGTACAAAGTCGCGAGAGAACCGGGCATGAATCTTAAGAACCATTCCCGTTTCTTTCGCGTTTTATTCGCAGCTTCTAAGTTTTTGATTTTTCTCACTTACTAACTGCTTCAAGACACTATTAAAACAATGATTTCTGTAACGCGATTTTTGCAACATTGATTTCGATTCTTACCATATGGTGTTCAAAATTTCTTATATCGAATGTTGAAACCTGAGCGCGAGTAAAATTACGAGTATTGTTTTCAATAACGTATTCGCCTGAAAGATATTGTTCAAAAATATCCATCACCTGATCTTTTACCCCACCCTGACCATCTATTCTGTTTACAATATAAACATAAGCTTCTTCATTATTTTCAATGTTTTTTGTTTCAGAAGCAACTTCTACAGCCATTTTGATTGCAAGTTCAAAGAAATGATATAATTCGTCATCATCTACTACACCAACATAATCACCAAGAAAATCTTCATCCATAGAAATAATATCAGCAGCAAAATGTTCTCTGTCTGATAATTCTTCTCTTGAAATTAGTCCCTGAGCATTAACAGTAAAAACCAGAATTGAAACTACCACAAAAATTAACATTCTTCCTAAAGCCTTCATCGCATTCCTCCTTATAAACCTTATACACTTATTCTTGCGATGTAGCATTATAGGATAACATATTAATTTTTAATGTCAATATTTTATTAAAAAACCACGTACCTTTTTTTAAAAACCGTAAAGCTCTTTATACATAAGCTTTTCATTCATTCTTGAGCTGAACTCAACACCATTTAAAACAATTCCTCTTTCAGCAAAAATTCTTAAAATTGTATCTTTATATTTACCATTGAATTTTTCACTATCAACTTTCAGCATACCAGCTACTCCATCAACAAATTTTGAACTACTTCTAATGTAATTTCTTGTAAAATGTGTAAGAATATCAGCATCTTTCTTACCAATAGCTTCTCTTATTTTCCATAAAGCAGCTGAATAAACCTGAGAATCATGATGGCATTCGTTTTTCATATCTTCTGGATACATTACATTATTTATACATGAACGAAGATAAGGTCTATTCATTTTATTTACAACCCATTCTCCGATTTCAGGATCATTGGTGATTGTGTTTCCAAAGTAGTCAGAAAACGCCTCGTTCATAGCTCCACCTTCACCCATTGTTCCAAGCCCAGCCATCTGATAGCTTACAGCATGTGTGTATTCATGATATATAACAGAAGCTTCTCTTGAGAGAATATTGAATTTTGTACCTTCACCAAAAGCAAAATACTGACCCCACGGCGAAAAGAAAGCATTGTCATATTTATCACCATAATAAACTGTTGAACGCATAGATTTATCAAGTCCTTTATATCCGAACTGACCAAAATAAGTATGAATCAAATCCATATGATAATATACCATGGCATCATCAAAATTAGGTTCTGAAATTCCATAAACAAAATAATTATTATCTGATTTTGCATCTGCAACTTTATTATTTTTTATATTAGTGTAATGACCATAAAGAGAACCATTGTTTCTAATGTTAAAAATTGGTTCAACAGAAGGTTCCGACTTTAAAGGATTTGTTACATAAACAGAAGCATATCCATCATTAAACATCATAAAATTATCACAGTAAAGAACATCAGATGTTTCAGAATCAACACATACAAGAAAATCACCTAATGGTTCAAAAGATGAAATTTTTATTAATTGAGCATTCAAAAGCCCATCAAGTGTATCAAAAAGCACTCTCTCAGTTTCAATTACTTTGTAATCACCTTTAATTTCAAGGTATTTAACTGCGATTTCCAGCCCATCTTTTTCAGTAATACGATTTTCGTTGTTTATATTTGAATTATTAACAAAATTTCCAGAAAAATAATAATTACCATTTTTATCTTCAGCATATACAAAATCACCAGGAAAAATTTTTGTCATACCATAATAGTTCTGAAATATTTTTCTATTTCCATCACTGTGTTTTTCAATAATATTAATATTTTCATCAAGATTTTTTCTAAAAAAAGAAAGAATATTTTGTTCTGTATTTTCTGATTTTCCAAAAACAGTTGTTGGAACTGCATTTTCTTCATTCCAGACTGACTGAAACTCAACAGAAACAGCTGATAAATTTCTCAGCATATGCCAGGTATTTTCAGGATAAACATCTGTTTTTTGGGAATTAACAAGAAATCTGTCAGAATCTGAAGGAACAAAACTGAATGTAACTGATACAAAAAACAATAAAACAAACAGAACTGGAAATTTTTTCATACTAAATACTCCCTGAATTATATAATTTATTAAATTATACAATGAATAAAAAGAAAAAACAACAACAGAATTTTATCTTATCAGCTGCATTACTGCCTGATGTTTTGTATTTGCCTGACCAAGCATTGCAACACCACTTTGAAGTAAAACCTGAGTTCTTGTAAAACTAATCATTTCTTTTGCCATATCTAAATCTCTTATCCTTGATTCAGATTCAAAAAGTCTGTTTTCATTAAGATAATCATGAGTTTTTTCTAGAGAATTCTGTAAAGCTCCAAGCGCAGTTCTCTGTAAAGATATTTTTTGCAGAGCATTGTCAATTTTTGTTATCGCGCTTTCAGCGCTTTCTCTTGTTTCAATACTTATATTCATCTGGTAAAGTGGTCCAGCATTTCTTGTTCCACTTGAGTAATCAGTTTTTTCAAGATTTACTTTTCCATCAGAATGAAGTTTAACAGCAAGCCCTAGATTTTCAGGTGTTATATTACCAAAACTTGCTCCAAAAAGCTGACCTTCGTTTGCACCAACCTGAAACTTCTGTTTATTGGAACGAACCCTCAGCTGAATCTGAGTTATACTTTTCCATTCCTGCTCAGTAGTTGCAATAATTTCTCTTTCAGATGGAACCTGTGCTCTGTGCCTTATATATCCATCACCATTAGGGTCATAAGGCCAGTTATCATAAAACTCTCCAGAAAAATAACTGTTATCACGCTGCATATAACCATAATCTATCTGTTCATCAATTTTTATAACTAATCCTTTCAATAATCTTGAATCACTCAAATTAGGATTTCCAAGAGCTGGAGCAGCCGGACCATTTGTCATACCACCAATTGGTGAAGAAAATTCTTTTTCAGTAAAAATATCTGAATTTGACCTGAAAACTCCAAGACTCTGCACATAACCACCAGCCTCATCTCTTCTACCAGGTATTGTCGGAAACATATACTGATCAGTTACATTTGCAATAGAAATAATTGTATCAGTACCTGTCGTAAATGCTCGATATGCTGTACCAGAAGCATCATAAGTAATTAAATCTTTTGTCTTTGATAAATCTCTTCCCCCAAAAAGTCCAAGTTTTAAAGCGACACCTTCAGGGTCTTTTCCAAAATTGATATTAAATCTTGAACCTGAATGAACTGAGGTAAGAGTAATATCATTTGCATCTCTATCTAATCCAGCAAGCACACCAACGTTTGCATCATTTATTTTTCGGACTACATCGTAGAGAGTATCATTTTCATTTAAACTTACAATTCTTGTATTATCATCTATTTCTATATGAAGTTCTGCATCACCTGTAATACCAGCATCTTTAAGGTTAATCACACCATCATTATTAACATCTGATAGATTTGCCGTGCCATGAACATTTGACGCAGTACCTGCTGCAAGAACAGTTATAACATAGTCTGCATCTTCAACCTCACCAATAATATCAGCTGTTGCAACTCGCTTATCAGAAGAATGAGCAACCCCAATGGTCTGACCATTCAACAATACTTTAGTATTGAATTCAGTATAATTTGCTACCCTGTCAAGCTGATCTATAAGCTGATTAAGTTCTTTCTGAATCTGCATCCTGTCACTATTTGTATAGTTATCATTTGCAGCCTGTATAGAAAGTTGTCTCATTCTTATAATTATGGAATTGGCTACATCAAGCACACCTTCTGCTGTCTGTACCATTGAAATTGCATCCTGAGTATTTGTCTGAGCCTGATCAAGTCCCTGAATCTGACCACGCATTTTTTCTGAAACTGCGAGTCCTGCTGCATCATCTGCTGCACGAGTGATTCTAAGTCCGCTTGATAATTTTTGAAGTGAGGTATTATTACTTCTTGATACCACATTAAGAACACGATTTGTAAAAATCGAGGAATGGTTTGAATTAATAACTCCAAAACCTGTAACCGTGCCCATAAAACCTCCATGTTTTATTGTTGCGACTTAAAATCCTTTTTAAGCCAGAACGGAAAATAAAAATTATTCTGTATGTAAATCGGATTAAATTTTTCAAAACTTTAATTTATTCATTATTTTTTTTATAATAGATTCTATGAATTACTTTCCTGTATGTCGTCACAGTGTTAAATGGAAGTTAAAATATTTTTTATGGATTTTTAAACATTTTTTTATTAAAGAATATTCCAGAAAAAACATAAAAATTTTTGAAAAAAATTTAAAATCCATTTTTGAAAAAGATATTATTGCAGTTAATTCCTTCAGAAGTGTATTTTCAGCAACATTGCGCTATCTTAAACAACATGGGAAATCAAAAATTCTTTTTCCAGAAACATATTTTTTACCTCTTTTAAAAACTGCTGAATTAGAGGGTTTTACAGTGGAATTTTATAAAGAAACTGATAATATAAAACGTTTTATATTTTCATTAAATAAAAAAATAAATGAATTTTCGCCTGATATTATTCTTTTATCCCACCATTATGGAAAAGAGTTCACTTTTTCAGAAGAAATGAAAAAATTATGCAGAGAAAATAATATTGTTATACTTGAAGATATGGCACATTCTTTCGGACTGAAAAAGTGTGCTGGTAATTTTTCTTTTCTATCTTTTGGTACTGGAAAAGATTTATGTGGTCCAGGTGGCGGAGCAGTATTGTTTGATAAGTCTGAATTCGCGGATTTTGAAAATTATATAAAATCCGATTTAATTATTAATAATAATGAGTTAAAAGATTTTTTACCATCTCTTGCTGAAATTATTTTTTCTTCTTTTCCGCTTTTTCAGCTGGCTGTATTTCCAGCAATATTCCTTCTCTGTATTTTCAATTACAGGAAATATTCTGAAATTTTTAATAAAATAGATAGCTATGTTGATAACAAAAATAAAAAAATAAGTGCTTTTCAGGCAAAAATTTTAAATAATCAATTAAAAAAATATCAAAACAGTCTTGATTTAAGAATGGAGTATGGAAAAATTTATTCTCGCAGATTAAAAAATATAATACCTAACAATACATGGTTATGCGCCTGTTATAAATGCAGAAATGAAAAACACAGGGACGAATTGATTAAATTTTTAATAAAAAGAGGGATAGACGTCAGGTTTGATTATCTCTGTCACAAAAAAATAACTCAAAACCATATTATATATCTACCCTCTCATCATCAGCTGACCTTGAAACAGGTTAAAAAAATATGCTCAATTATCAATCTTTTTGAGAGTAGGAAAAAGTATAACATCTCTGATTGATGGACTGTCTGTCAGAAGCATTACGATTCTATCAATTCCAAGTCCAAGCCCGCCAGCATTTGGCATTCCATACTGCAAAGCGTGAATATAATCATTATCCATTCTATGAGCTTCTTCATCACCTGACTGTCTTTTTTCAAGCTGACCCATAAATCTTTTTTCCTGCTCAAATGGATCATTTAATTCTGAAAAGGCATTTCCAATTTCTCGACCAAAAATAAAAAGTTCAAATCTGTCAACAAAACGCTCATCATCAGGTGAGTTTTTTGAAAGCGGAGATATTTCTACAGGATATCTGTAAATAAATGTTGGCTGTATGAGCTTATCTTCTACAAGTTCTTCAAAAAGAAGATTTATTAGTGCACCCCTGCTCATATTTTTTTCAGCAGATTTTATATGTTTTGATTTTGCAATTTCATATAAATCTTCAGCTTCTAAATCATCATCAATTTTTATATCTGCATATTTTTTTATCGAATCTATCATAGTAAGTCTTGCAAATGGTGTTTTAAAAGATATTTCTGTTTCCTGATATATGATTTCTGTTTTATTAAAAAGTTTTCTGACAAGTGTTCCCAGAAGGTCTTCTGTTAAATCCATCATTGTATTAAAATCTGCGTATGCCTGATAAACTTCCATCATTGTAAATTCAGGATTGTGTTTTATTGATATTCCTTCGTTTCTGAAATTTCTGTTTATTTCATATACTTTTTCAAATCCTCCAACAAGAAGTCTTTTAAGATAAAGCTCTGGCGCAATTCTAAGATATAAATCCATATCAAGTGTGTTGTGATGAGTAATAAAAGGTTTTGCAGCCGCTCCCCCTGCTATCTGATGCATCATTGGGGTTTCAACTTCAAGGAAACCCTGTTCGTTCATATATTCTCTTATATAATTAACGATTTTCGATCTCAAAATAAATGTTTTTTTAACTTCAGGATTTGCTATA